>NZ_JANLGG010000026.1:0-44520 GCF_024655735.1 Aeromicrobium sp. 50.2.37 | reverse complement strand
CCGAGGTGTCGCTGCCGCCGCCGGGGCCACCGCCCTCCGGCCCCCCGTCGTCAGGACCGTCGTCGTCAGGACCGTCGGGCCCCCCGTCGTCGGGGCCGCCCGCGGGCGGCTCGTCGGGGCCGAGCAGGTCGTCGAGCTCGGACTCGTCGAGCCCGGTCTCGTCGAAGGGGTTGCGCCGACGTCGGTGCGGCAGCGCGAGGCGGGCCGCCGCGCGCACGTCGTCGCGGGTGATGGTGGTGCGACCGTGCCACGCCGCGTGGGCGGCCGCGGTGCGGGCGGTCACGATGTCGGCGCGCAGGCCGTCGACCCCGAACGCCGAGCACAGCTCCGCGATGGAGACCAGGGTCGCGTCGTCGAGCGGCACCTTGGTCACGAGGTCCTGCGCGACACCGATCCGCGCGGTGAGCGCGGCCTCGGCGTCGGCGAAGCGCTCCGCGAAGCCGGTCGGGTCGGCGTCGAAGGCCAGCCGGCGACGCACGACCTCGGCGCGGGTGGCCGGGTCGCGCGGCGCGGCCACCTCCACGGCCAGGCCGAAGCGGTCCAGCAGCTGGGGTCGCAGCTCGCCCTCCTCGGGGTTCATCGTGCCGATGAGGACAAACCGGGCGGCGTGCTCCACGGACACGCCGTCGCGCTCCACCGTGGAGCGGCCCATGGCGGCCGCGTCGAGCAGGAGGTCGACCAGGTGGTCGTGCAGCAGGTTGACCTCGTCGACGTAGAGCACGCCGCGGTGCGCGCGAGCCAGCAGGCCGGGCTCGTAGCGGGTGACGCCGCTGCCGAGGGCCTGCTCGAGGTCGAGGGAGCCGAGCACGCGGTCCTCGGTGGCGCCGACGGGCAGCTCGACGAGCCGCACGGGGCGCGACTCGACCGGTGCGTCCGGCCCGAACGGACCGTCGGGCGACAGGGCGGAGTCGGCAGGGTCGCTGGAGAACCGGTCGCCCGCCACCACCTCGATCGGCGGCAGCACGGCCGCGAGGGCACGCACGAGGGTCGACTTGGCCGTGCCCTTCTCCCCTCGCACGAGCACCCCGCCGATGGCGGGCGAGATCGTCGTGAGGACGAGGGCGAGGGCCATGTCGTCGAGCTGCTCGGGCTCGGCTCCGACGACGGCCGTGAAGGGGTAGTGCTGTGGCATGAGGGCTCCCGCTCGATCGCCATGGCTGGTTGAGCGCGAGGCCGGTCTTCGGACTTCCACCCTCAGGTGGTCACCGCAGCGGACCCTGTGCCGGACTTGCACCGGCTTCCCGATTCTCCCCAGGTTCTGGGGCACCTCGCGTCATGTGAAGTTTGGTCGGGCGCCAGGCTACCGGGGCGCTGCCGCGGCGCGGCAACCCACTAGCCTCGCGAGACATGACCTCCGCTCGCACCCCCCTCCTGGTCGTCGGCATCGGCGCCGACGGCTGGCCCGGGCTCGATGCCGCGCGCCGGACCGCGGTCGAGTCGGCCGACGTCCTCCTGGGCGGCGAGCGGCACCTGGCGATGGTCCCCGCGGACGTCCCGGCCGAGCGCGTGCCGTGGCCGTCGCCCCTGCGCGAGGGACTTCCGGGCCTGGTCGCCGGGCTCGAGGGACGCCGGGTGGTGGCGCTCGCGTCGGGCGACCCGCTGGTCTCCGGCATCGGCACCACGCTCGTCGGCCTGCTCGGCGCCGACGCCGTCGAGGTGCTGCCGGGCGTCTCGTCCGTCGCCCTGGCGCGGGCCCGGATGCGCTGGTCGGCGGAGTCGTCGGACGTCGTGACCGTGGTCGGCCGCGACGTGCACCGACTCGTGACCGCCTTCGCCCCGGGGGCACGCCTGCTGGTGCTGTGCTCGGACGCGTCGACGCCCGCGGCCGTGGCCGCGCTGCTCGCGTCGCACGGCTACGGCGCGAGCACGCTGACCGCGCTCACCGACCTGGGTGCCGAGACCGAGTCCCGGACCGAGGGCGTCGCGACGACCTGGGCGCACGACGTCGGCGCGCTGACCGTGCTGGCCGTCGAGGTCCGCGACGCAGGTGCACGCGTGCTGCCGCTCGTGCCCGGCCTCCCCGACGACGCCTTCGAGCACGACGGCCAGGTCACGAAGCGCGACGTGCGGGCCAGCGCCCTCGCCCGTCTCGCCCCGACGCCCGGCGCGCTGCTGTGGGACGTCGGCGCCGGCGCCGGATCGGTGGCCGTGGAGTGGGCGCGGACGCACCCCACCTGCCGGGCCGTCGCCATCGAGCGGGACGCCGAGCGTGCCGAGCGGATCGTCCGCAACACCCGCACCCTCGGCGTGCCCGAGGTGCAGGTGGTCACGGGCGCGGCGCCCGACGCGCTGGCCGACCTTGCCGCACCCGACGCGGTGTTCGTCGGTGGCGGCGCGACGGTCGACGGTGTGCTCGACGCCTGCTGGGGGGCGCTGCGCCCGGGTGGGCGACTGGTGGTGCACGGCGTCACGCTCGAGACCGAGCAGCTGCTCGTCGCGTGGCGCGCCGAGCACGGCGGCGAGCTGATGCGACTGCTCGTCGAGACGGCCGCACCCCTCGGGTCGTTCACGTCGTGGACCCCGGCCCGTGCGGTGACGCAGTGGTCGGTCGTGAAGGAGGGACGCGCATGACCGTCCACGTGGTGGGCGCCGGACCGGGTGCCGCGGACCTCCTGACGGTGCGGGCCGCCCGGCTGCTCGAGCGCGCCGACGTCGTGCTGTACGCCGGCACCTACGTGGACGCGGTGCTCGAGCACTGCCGACCCGACGCGCGTCTCGTCGACACCCAGGACCTCGACCTCGACGCGATCACGGCCACGTGCGTCGACGCGCACGCGGCGGGGCTGGAGGTGGTGCGGCTGTCCTCGGGCGACCCGTCGGTGTACTCGGCGCTGCACGAGCTGACGCGTCGGCTCGACGCCGCCGGCGTGCCCTGGAACGTCACCCCGGGCGTGCCGGCGTACGCGGCGGCCGCGGCCCGGCTGGGCGTCGAGCTGACCGTGCCCGAGGTGGTGCAGTCGGTGGTCCTCACCCGTACCCAGGCCCGGTCCACGGCCATGCCGTCGAGCGAGGAGCTGGAGACGTTCGCGGCGACGGGCGCCACGTTATGCCTTCACCTGGCCATCACCCGCACCCGCGACCTGGCCGACCGGCTCGCCGCCGTGCTCGGTGCCGAGACGCCCGTGGCGGTCGTCGCGAACGCGTCGCAGCAGTCGGAGGTGGTGCTGCGCGGCACCCTCGCCGACGTGGCGGACCAGGTGGAGGCCGCAGGCCTGCGCCAGGCCGCCGTCATCCTCGTCGGTCCCGCGGTGTCGCGACCGGAGGGCGCGGAGTCCTACCTCTACTCCCCCACCCGAGACCGGTCCACCAAGCGCCGCTGAACACTCCGTTTCGGACAGTTCCGGGGCACTGGAGCCGTCCCGAGTGCCCCGGAACTGTCCGAAACGTGGGGACTGGTCGGTCAGGGCTCGACGGAGCGGGGGGTCCAGACGGCGCCGGTGGGGCTGACGCGGGTGGTCGAGGAGCCGACGACCAGGAGGCACTTCATGTCGATCGACTCCGGGTCGAGATCATGCAGGGTGGTCACGACGAGGGACTCCTCGGCGCGGCCGACGTCACGGCCCACGACCACCACGGTGCCGGGGTCGCGGTGCTCGAGCAGGATGCGCCGCATGTCCGCGACCTGGGTGGTGCGCGACCGCGACCTCGGGTTGTAGACGGCCAGCACGAGGTCGGCGTCGGCCACGGCACGCAGCCGCCTCTCGACGACGGACCACGGCTTCAGCCGGTCCGACAGGCTCATCACCGCGAAGTCACCGCCGATCGGTGCCCCCGCCCGCGCCGCCACGGCCTGGACGGCGGAGACGCCCGGCACCACGCGGACCGCGACGTCGTGCAGGTCCGAGCGCGCCTCCTGCGCCTCCAGCACCGCGGTGGCCATGCCGAACACGCCCGCGTCGCCGCCCGACACGACGGCCACCCGCTCCCCCGCACGAGCGAGCTCCAGCGCGTGGGTGGCGCGGTCGATCTCGACCGTGTTCCCCGACGCGTGCCGGACGAGCCCGACCCGCTGCGGCACTCGCGCCACGTACGGCGCGTACCCGACCACGTGACCCACGCGCGACAGCTCGTCGGACGCCTCCGGCGTGAGCCAGCCGTCGGGCCCGGGTCCCAGCCCGACCACGACGACCTCGCCCTGGGCGGCCTCGGCCGCACCCGCGGACGGCTCCGGGGCGTCGTAGCGCCGGCCGTGGCCGTCACCCGGGACCACGACGAGCGAGAAGTACGGCACCGACGACGGGTCGACATCGGCGACGGGGAGCCAGCGCTGCTCGGGCATCGACGCGCGTTCCACGTAGAGCGCGCCCTCGAGCCGCCCGGCCTGCTCCAGCGCGGAACGGACGGCCGGGAACGTGCGGCCGAGCTTCATGATGATCGCGCCGTCGGTGTCGGCGAGCCGTCGGGCCAGCTCGGCCTCCGGGAGCGTCCCGGGAAGCACGGTGAGCACGTCGGTCTGGCGCACCAACGGGGTCGCGGCCAGGGCCGTCGCGGCGGCGAACGCGGGCACCCCGGCCACCACCTCGGTCTCGAAGTCGCCGGACAGCCGGTCGTGCAGGTACATGAACGAGCCGTAGAACATCGGGTCGCCCTCGGCGAGCACCACCACGTCGCGGCCCGCGGCCAGGTGGGCACGCAGGCGCTCGGCGCACTCCTCGTAGAAGTCGGCCATCGCGCCCGCGTAGCCGCCCGGGTGCTGCACCTCGCCCGTGGTGACCGGGTACTGCAGCACCTCCTCGACGGCGCCTTCGGGCACCAGGTCGTCGACGATCCGCCGGGCGTTCGAGCGCTTGCCCACGCCCTGGTGGTACGCCACGACGTCGGCCGATCGGATGAGCCGGGCGGTCTTGAGCGTGACCAGCTCGGGGTCGCCGGGACCGACGCCGACGCCGTACAGGGAACCGGGCATGACTACTCCTCCTCCTGCGCCAGCGCGTTGAGGGCCGACGCCGCCATGGCCGAGCCGCCACGACGCCCGCGCACGGTCACGAACGGCACATCGATGCCGTGCGTGTCGGCGAACGACGCGAGCGCGTCCTTCGACTCGGCGGCGCCGATGAAGCCCACCGGGACCCCCACGACGGCCGCCGGCCTCGGCGCGCCGTCGGCCAGGAGCTCCAGCAGGTGGAACAGCGCCGTCGGCGCGTTGCCGATCGCCACGACCGCACCGTCGAGCCGGTCGCCCCACAACGAGAGCGCCGCCGCCGACCGGGTGGTCCCCCACTCCCGCGCCAGGTCGGGCACCCGCTCGTCGCGCAGCAGGCACAGCACGTCGTTGTCCTGCGGGAGACGCGCCCGGGTGACACCGGAGGCCACCATGGTCGCGTCGCACAGGATCGGCGCGCCCGACCGCAGCGCCGCGCGGGCCGACGACACCAGCCGCGGGTGCACGACGAGGTCGTCGACCAGGTCGGTCTGCCCGGTGCCGTGGATCATCCGCACCGCCACCTTCTCGGCGTCGGCCGGGATGCGCGACAGGTCGGTCTCATGGCGGATCGTCGCGAAGGAGTCGACGTAGATCGCAGCACCGCTGCCCTCGTAGTCGAAGCGTCGGGTGGGGGCTCTCATGCGGTCTCCGGAGGTCGTGCGGGCAGATCGGGCAGGACGACGCTGCGCCAGGGCGTGACCACCAGCTCGGCGCCGGCGCGGGCGAGCAGCGCGTCGACGTCAGGGCGGCGCAGCACCCCGTCGGGCACGGTCACGTGCTCGTAGGCGAGACCGTCGTCCTGGCGGCCGACGCCCTCGGGCAGCGGCAGGGCGCGCACCTGGGTGCGCAGGTCGCGGGCGTGCAGGTCTCCCATGACCGCGGCGCCGTGCTCCGGCAGGTCGTCGACGTGCCACGTGCCGACACCAGGACGGACCCGACGGAAGCGGTGAGCCAGTGCCATGAGCACGTCCGGCAGGACGTCGAGCGGCACGACCTCGCCCCAGTGCCGTCCGGCCCGGACCTGCGCGTGGCCCGCGTCGACCGCCACGGCTCCGAGGTCGAGGGTCCGGTCGACGAGGTCGCCGCGGCCGTCGTCGAGGACGACGAGGAACCGCGCGGACAGCTCGGCGAGGGCGTCGTCACCGCGCAGCAGCGCGTCGTACCGCTCGGCGACGGGGCGAAGGTCGGCGAGTCCGCCGCTGCGACCCGACAGCGGGGACACCATGACGTTGCGCACCAGCTCGTGGGTGCGGCTCGGAAGGAGGCCGGTGGACTCGAGGTCGTCCACCACGGCCGGGGGGACGCGGCCGTCGTGGGCGGCGAGTCCGCGCACCTGGAGGTTCGCCCGGCGGGTCAGCGTGACCGTCCCGTCGCCGTGCCGCTCGGCCACGTCGACGAGCCGCGCGAGCGCGCGCGACGGCAGCCGCCCACCGACGAGCCTGAGCCGGACGAGCGCGCCGTCGTCGGCGATCCAGGGACGCAGCACGCCGGGGCAGCGGTCGGCGCGGTCGCGAGCGGCGCTCATGGCTCCACCCTCCGTCGGTGGCCGGGGCGATCGTTCGTCGCCGGTCCGTGGATGGACGGGTCGCGACGACCGCGACGTGGATCACCCCAGGCGAGCGGTGTCGTTTCGCGTTCAACGACGTTGTACGGGGTGACGGCGCGCGTGCACCACTCCCAACGCCGCGTGCCGGGTGGGCCGGGTCGACGCCTTCTCCCAGGGCGGTACGACCCGGCCCCACAGGGGAGCTCCCACGGCGTCATGCGCTGGTCACCCCGGTGAACCTCACGTGCGGCACCTCGCCCACGAGCGTCACGACCGCCTGCACGTCGTAGACGTCGGCCACCAGCTCGGCGGTGAGCACCTCTGCGGGTGGCCCCGCGACCCGGACCCGACCGTCGGCCAGCACGACGAGGGTGTCGCAGTACGTGGCCGCCAGGTTGAGGTCGTGCAGCGCCATCACGGTGGTGGTGCGTGCCGCCCGTATCAGCTCCAGGAGCTCGAGCTGGTGGCGGACGTCGAGGTGGTTGGTGGGCTCGTCGAGCAGCAGCTCGGTCGGCTCCTGGGCCAGCGCCCTGGCGATCTGCACCCGCTGGCGCTCGCCGCCGGAGAGCGTCGAGTAGGCACGGTCGAGCACGTGCGCCGTGCGCGTGGTGCGGGCGGCGCGCTCGACGACGGCCCGGTCGGCGGCGGACGTGGGGGCCCAGGTGGAGCGGTGCGGCAGCCGACCGAGACCGATGACGTCGCGCACGGTCGGCTGGGTGTCGGTGGTGACGTCCTGGTCGACCACGGCGAGGCGCCGCGCCACCTGGCGGCGGCTCAGCTGCGTCACGTCGTCCTCACCCAGCCGCACGACCCCCGAGGACGCCGGTCGCAGGCCGGCGAGGAGTCGCAGCAGCGACGACTTGCCGGACCCGTTGGGGCCGAGCAGGCCGACGGTGCTGCCGGGCCGCACGTCGAGGTCCACACCGTCGACGATCAACCGGTCGCGCACCCCCCACGAGACGGTGCGAGCGCTGATGCTCATGAGCCCCACCTCACGAGCGCTGCCTCCGCCGCAGGAGGATCACGACGAAGGCCGGCACGCCCACGAGCGCCGTGGCCACGCCCACGGGCAGCTCCTGCGGTGCGATGACCGTGCGCGCGCCGACGTCGACCCACACCAGGAAGATCGCGCCCAGCACGGCGGAGACGGGCACGAGCACCCGGTGCCGAGCCCCCACCACGGCTCGCGCGGCGTGCGGCAGCACGAGCCCGACGAACCCGATGGCGCCGGACGTCGACACGATGACGGCGGTCATGAGGGCGGTGACCACGAGCAGCAGCAGACGGATGCGCAGCACGGACACCCCGAGCGCGGCCGCCGCGTCCTCGCCGAACGTGAACGCGTCGAGCGCCCCGGCCGCGAGCCAGCAGACGACGAGGCCCGCCAGCACCAGCCCACCGCACACCAGGACGTCGCGCCACGACGCGGTGCCGAGCGAGCCGAGCAGCCAGAACAGCACGCCCCGGGTCTGCTCGGCGTCGGCGGCGGTGAACACGATGAACGAGGTGAGCGCGGCGAACAGCTGGGTGGCCGCGACGCCCGCGAGGATCATCCGGTCGGTCGTCCCGCCGGAGGCCATGCCCAGCACGAGCACCAGCCCGAAGGCCAGCAGCGCCCCGACGAACGCCCCGGAGGCCAACGTGGCCGAGCCTGCTCCGACGCCCAGCACCACGATGGCCACGGCACCGGTGGACGCGCCCGAGGAGATGCCGAGCACGAACGGGTCGGCCAGCGGGTTGCGCAGCAGCGACTGAAGCACCACGCCGCACAGGGCCAGCCCGGCCCCGCAGGCTGCGGCCAGCACCGCCCGCGGGAGGCGCAGGTCCCACACGATCGCCTCCTGGATCCCGGTGAGGCCCGACGACCCGAGCCCGACCTTGGACAGGGCGACCGCCACGGCGTCGCGCGGGCCGAGGTCCGACGGCCCGATCGTGGTGGCGACCGCGATCGACACCGCGAGCGCGGCGAGGGTCACCACGCCCAGCACGAGACCGCGTCGGGAGCCTCGCGATCCCCGCCCGGTCGGTGCCTCGACGTCGCCCGGGGCCTGGCGCTCGTCGACCAGCAGGGAGGTCACGACGGTGAGATCCCCAGGTCGCGCAGGCCCGCGGCGACCTTCTCGACGGCGTCGACCGTGCGGATCGACGGGTTGAGCTCGGCGCCGGCCAGCAGAACGTAGCGCTTCTCCTTGACCGCGGTCATCTCCCGCGTGACCGGGTTGGACTCCAGGAACGCGATCTTGGCCTTGCCGCTCTCCGCCGTCTGGCTCCTGCGGGTCAGGTCGCCGATGACCAGGACGTCCGGGTCGGTCGCGGCGATCGACTCCCACCCGATCTGCGGCCACTCGTCCTGCTCGCCCTCGAACACGTTGTCCAGGCCCAGCGCCCGCGTGATGATGCCCGGCCCCCCGCAGCAGCCCGCGGCGTAGGGCGCCTCGGAGTTCGCGAACCAGTAGAAGACCGACGTGCCGGTGAAGTCGGCGGTGGCGGCGTCGGCCATGCGCTCCTCGAGGGAGGCGACGAGATCCTCGCCGGCCTGCTCGTCGCCCACGAGCGCGGCGAGGTCGCGGACCTCCGTGTAGATCGACTCCATCTCGAGCGGCTCGTCGCGGGTGCCGTCGCCGGAGCCGAAGTCGGACTTCTCGCACTCGACGGCCGACAGGTAGGCGGGGACGCCCAGGCCGGCCAGCTTCTCGGGCGTGGTCACGCCGCCCTCGCTGAGGGTGTTCGCGAACGACGCGGTCACGAGGTCGGGCTCGGTCGCGAGCAGGTCCTCGTACGACGGAGCCTGGTCCGCGAGCCGCTCGACCGTCGCGTTCTCGTCGGCCAGCGACGGCAGGATCGGGTCGGTCCAGCCCGCGGCTCCCGCCATGCGGTCGGCCACGCCGAGGCTCAGCAGGATCTCGGTGGTGCCCTGGTTCAGGGACACGATGCGCTGCGGCAGGCTCTCGACGGTGACGTCACGGTCGCAGCGTTCGACCGTGACCGGGAAGCCGCTCGTGGACGCGGCCGACGTCGAGGACCCGGATTCGGTCGACGAGCCGCACGCGGCGAGGAGCGGGACCGCCAGCAGGGCGGCGGAGAGGGGCAGGTGACGGAAGCGTGGTCGCATCGCGATCCTTCGCTCGGGGGTCCGTTGCGCGAGACCCGGTGGAGCCCCACGGCGAGTGCCGCGGGTCGCCAGCGGGTGTCGGACTCAGGCGTCGCCGCCCATACCGTTGCGCGTCAGTCCCGGACTCTCACCGGGTTCCCTCGCGTGGCAGCCGCACCGTAGCACCCCCCGCCCCCGCCACCTCCCCCGTCATCGGTGGATCCTCAACATCAGGACGTGCATCGGTGGATCCTCAACCGCAGCACGTCCGCTGCGGTTGAGGATCCACCGATGGGGGGCGCGGGTCCGGGTCGGGGGGCCGCCCCTCAGCCGCCCAGGACCTCCGACAGCAGCGCGACGTCGCGCAGGAGCAGCGCCGCGGAGCGCACCAGCGGCACGGCGGCGACGGCACCGCTGCCCTCGCCGAGCCGCATGCCGACGTCGAGCAGCGGCTCGAGGCCGAGCTTCTCGAGGGCGAAGCCCTGCGCCGGCTCGGTGGAGCGGTGGCCGGCGGCGAACCAGGCGGCCGCACCGGGTGCGAGGTCGTCGGCGGTCAGGGCGCAGGCCACGGAGATGAGGCCGTCGAGCAGCACGGGGACGCCCGCCTCGGCCGCGGCGACGAGGAAGCCGACGGTCGCGGCGAGGTCGGCACTGCCCAGGGCAGTCAGGCGGTCGACCGGGTCGGCCACGCGCTCGCCCGCACGGTCCAGCGCGGTCTGGACGACCTCGGCCTTGCGGGCGAGGCCGGCGTCGTCGATGCCGGTCCCACGGCCGACGACCTCGGCGCCGGGGAGGCCGAGCGACGCGGCCACGAGGGCGGCCGACGGGGTCGTGTTGCCGATGCCCATGTCACCGGCGACCAGCAGCTGCGCACCCGAGGCGATCTCCTGCGCCGCGATCGTGCGGCCGTGCTCGATCGCCCGAGTCGTCTCCTCCGGCGTCAGCGCGTCCTCGACGTCGATGGAGCCACAGCCGCGCCGCACCTTGAAGGCGCGGACCTCGTCGGGCAGGCCGTCGAGGTCGTCGTCGACACCGAGGTCCAGCACGCGCAGGCTCACGCCGTGCTGGGCGGCGAGCACGCTCACGCCGGCCCGGCCGGACGCGAAGGTCCGGACCATGGCGGGGGTGACGGCGCTCGGGAACGCGGAGACGCCCGAGCCGACCACGCCGTGGTCACCGGCGAGCACGACGGCCCGGACGTTCTCGACCGGACGCGGCGGCACCTCGCCCTGCGTGGCGGCGATCCAGCAGGCCAGGTCGCCGAGACGCCCGAGCGCCCCGGGTGGTGTGGCGAGGTCGGCCAGGCGGGCGGCGGCAGCGGCGTGGGCCGCGGCGTCGGGCGGGCGCACGGAGGTGGGGGACGTCAGGTCAGGCACGGGGGAACCGTACCGAGTGCTCGGCGGACCCGGTCAGTGCCAGCCGTGCTCGGCGAGACGTCGCGCGACCATCACCGGGACACCGGGCAGCCGCGCCGAGAGGTTCACGGCCTCCCCCACCGCGTACCGCACGGGGTGCGACGCTCCCAGCACCAGCAGGTCCTGCCCCGACGCCGGCGGCACCACGAGGTCGAAGGCCTGGACGGTGCCGCGAGCGGCCCAGAGCCGCAGCACCCGTCCGTCGAGGACCACGGCGACCTTCTCGTGGTCGTAGAGCTGGGTGTAGCCCATCGGGACGTGCTTCAGGACAGCCCCGTCGTGCGGGCGGCCGGCCGTGTAGGCGTGGGTGAGACCTCGACTCGTGCGGTGGAACCGGGCGACGTCGTCGTGGTCGGTGCCAAACAGGTCCACCCGGCCCGCGCCGATCTCGGCGTCCGGCGGGTAGGTGCACGTCGGCACCTCGACGGCGGGCAGGCGCGGCGGGGCCGGGTCGCGCCAGCTGGTGCGGTCGGTCACCTCGCGCAGGTCCATGGCGGTCATGCTGGCACGCGCGCCGTCCCCCGGTAGCCTCCCCTGCATGTCCCGAGCCCTCACCGTCAGCGACACCGTGGTCGTCGGCGTCGACCCGGAGACCGCCTACGCCGCGGTCAGCGACGTGCGGCAGATGGGGCGGTGGAGCCCCGAGAACACCGGCGCGACTCTCGCGGATCCCGACGCTCCCGTGGTCAAGGGCACGGTGTTCGTCGGCGACAACAAGCGCGGTCGCGGTCGGTGGAGGACCCGGTGCGTCGTCACCATCGCCGAGCCGGGGCGACGGTTCGCCTTCGACGTGCGTGCGTGGGGCCTGGGTGAGCGGCTGCTGCCGGTGCGCGTCGCCACGTGGGAGTACGCGTTCGAGCCGGCCGTGGGAGGCACGCTCGTCACGGAGACCTGGGTCGACGGCCGCAAGGGCTGGCCCGACTGGACGGCCTCGGTGTTCGACCGCGTGGCCACCGGGCGCGACTCCTTCGCCACGTTCCAGCGCGGCAACATCCGGCGCACGCTCGACCGGCTCAAGCGCGAGCTGGAGGCGGACCGGGAGCGCGAGCAGCAGGACGAGGAGTCATGAGGTCGGGTCGACCACGGTGACCGAGCTCGACCGGCTCGGCGAGTTCTTCGCCGTCGAGCCCGACGTCGCGGGCGAGGGCTGGCGCCCGCTCACGGAGCTGCTCGACGGCCCGTTCCCGGACCACCGCGTCGTCGCGGCGCACCTGGTCCTCCGGTCCCGCTCGAACGCCGAGGTGGAACCCCGTGTGGCCGCCTCGATCGCGTCGCTCGGTCTCTTCGCGCGACTGCTGTCGCCGACGATCGGGGCCCTGCTGCTCGACGTCGACGCCCCGGCCGAGCTCCACTGGCGTGAGCAGCCCACCGGGACGTTCCCGCTCGCGGCCGGCGCCTGGGGTCCGCCCGACCTGCACGCCGTCCTGTCCGACGTGGTCGAGCCCCTCGCCGGTCGCCTGCACGCCGCGCACGGCCTGTCGGAGCAGGTGCTGGCGGGCAACGCGTCGTCCGCGGCGTTCGGCGCGCTGAAGATGGCCACGCTCGCCCGCCCCGACCTGCGCGACGCGGCGCTCGACGTCGGCGCCGAGGCGCTCACCCACCCGTACCTCGTGGGCACCGGCGACGCGGGGCCGCCGTACGTGCGCCACTCGTGCTGCCTCTACTACCGGATCCCCGGCGGTGGGTACTGCGGCGACTGCGTCATCCCCGCGCGCCCCCGCTAGGCTGACCGCGATCCGTCGCCGCGGATCAGGGAAGCCGGTGCGAGTCCGGCGCGGTTCCGCCACTGTGACGCCTGCCTGCAGGCCAGCCAGACACCTCCCGCGGCGACTCCCACCGCACGGGGCGAGAACCCCGAGGAGGAACCCTGATGACGCGTATCGCGCTGCTCTCGACGTCCGACACCGACCTGCTCTCGGCCCGCGCGAGCGGCGCCGACTACGTCTACGCCAACCCGGCGAAGCCCGGTCACACCGACATGGCCGCCGCGATCGAGGCCGCCGACCTCGTGGTCGCGCGCATCCTCGGCTCGCCGCAGGACCTCTGCTCGGGCTTCGCGCGCATCCGCGCCACGGGCAAGCCGATGGTGGTGCTCGGTGGCGAGCAGTCGCCCAGCGCCGAGCTGATGGAGCAGTCGACCGTGCCGATCGGCGTCTGCGCCGACGCCCACGTGTACCTCGCCGAAGGCGGCCCCGAGAACCTCGCCCAGCTGCACGCCTTTCTCTCCGACACCGTGCTGCTGACCGGCGAGGGCTTCGAGCCGCCGAAGGTCCTCCCCGAATGGGGGCTGGCCCCTCGCCCGCAGGGCGGCGACGAGACCGGCAAGGCCAGGATCGGCGTCCTCTACTACCGCGCCCACGAGGCGAGCGGGAACGCCGGCTTCGCCCACGCCCTGGCCGACGCGATCGACGCCACCGGAGACGCCGTGGGCGTGCCGATCTTCAGCTCCTCGCTGCGCGCCGCGCCCGACGCCCTGTTCGAGGAGATGGCGAACCTCGACGCCCTGATCGTCACCGTCCTGGCCGCCGGTGGCACGAAGCCGGGCACGGTCAGCGCCGGCGGCGACGACGAGTCGTGGGACGTCGCCCGCCTCAAGGCCCTCGACATCCCGATCCTGCAGGGCCTCAGCCTCACGTCGAGCCGCGCCGAGTGGGAGGCCTCGGACGATGGCGTCTCCCCGCTCGACTCGGCCAACCAGATCGCGATCCCGGAGTTCGACGGCCGCCTCATCACCGCGCCGTTCTCGTTCAAGGAGATCGACGAGGACGGGCTCCCCCGCTACGTGGCCGACCCCGAGCGCAGCGCCCGCGTGGCCGGCATCGCGGCCGCGCACGCGCGGCTGCGCCACACGCCGCCGGCCGAGCGCAAGGTCGTGCTCATGCTGTCGGCGTACCCGACCAAGCACAGCCGCGTGGGCAACGCCGTCGGCCTGGACACTCCCGTCTCCACCATCCGCCTGCTGCGGGAGATGCGCGACGCGGGCTACGACCTCGGCGAGCCCGGACAGATCCCGGGCCTCGAGCTGGACGACCTCACCGAGGCCGGCGACGCCCTCATCCACGCCCTCATCGACGCCGGTGGCCAGGACGAGGAGTGGCTGACGCACACGCAGCTCACCGAGAGCCACGTGCGCATCCCCGCCGCCCGGTACGCCGAGTGGTTCGACGGCTTCCACCCCGACCTGCGCGACGGGATGCTCGAGGCGTGGGGCCCCGCCCCCGGCAAGCTGTTCGTCGCGGAATCACGAGAGGGGGGCGACGCAGAGATCGTGCTCGCGACGATCCGCGCCGGGAACGTCGTGCTGATGATCCAGCCGCCCCGCGGGTACGGCGAGAACCCGGTCGCGATCTACCACGACCCCGACATGGCGCCCTCGCACCACTACCTCGCCGCGTACCGCTGGGTCGAGACTCCGCCGTCGGGTGGGGGGTTCGGCGCGCACGCCGTCGTGCACCTCGGCAAGCACGGCTCGATGGAGTGGCTGCCCGGCAAGAACGCCGCGCTGTCCGCGTCGTGCGGCACGGACGCCGCCATCGGCAACCTGCCGCTGATCTACCCGTTCCTCGTCAACGACCCGGGCGAGGGGGCGCAGGCCAAGCGGCGCGCCCACGCCACGATCGTCGACCACCTCATCCCGCCCATGGCGCGGGCCGAGAGCTACGGCGACATCGCGAAGCTCGAGCAGCTGCTCGACGAGTACGCCAACATCGCCGCCATGGACCCGGCCAAGCTGCCGGCGATCCGCTCGCAGATCTGGACGCACATGCGGGCCGCCGAGATGCACCGCGACCTCGGCCTGGACGACATCCCGGACGAGGACGACTTCGACGACTTCATCTTCAACGTCGACGGCTGGCTCTGCGAGATCAAGGACGCCCAGATCCGCGACGGCCTGCACGTGCTCGGCCAGGCTCCGGCGGGTGAGGCGCGCGTGAACCTCGTGCTGTCGATCCTGCGCGCGAGCCAGATCTGGGGCGGCGAGACCGGAGCCGTCCCCGGCCTGCGGTCGGCCCTCGGGCTGAAGGAGGGCGAGGACGCCCTGCGCGCGATCGACGAGATCGAGGAGCAGGCCCGCTCGCTCGTGCAGGGCATGGAGGACGCCGGCTGGGACCCTGCCGCCGTCGACGGCCTGCACGACGACCCGGTCGTCCGCGACGTCCTGCACTTCGCCGCCGCGCAGGTGGTCCCGCGCCTCGCGCAGACCACCGACGAGCTCGACCACGTGCTGCACGCGCTCGACGGCGGCTTCATCCCCGCCGGTCCGTCCGGCTCCCCGCTGCGCGGACTCGTCAACGTGCTGCCGACCGGTCGCAACTTCTACACCGTCGACCCGAAGGCCGTCCCGTCGCGCCTGGCCTGGGAGACCGGCCGCTCGATGGCCGAGTCGCTCGTGGAGCGGCACCTCGCCGACACCGACGAGTACCCGCGCTCCGTGGGCCTGTCGGTCTGGGGCACGTCGGCCATGCGCACGTCGGGCGACGACATCGCCGAGGTGCTGGCCCTCATCGGCGTCGAGCCGGAGTGGGACCCGGCCTCGCGCCGGGTCAACGGCCTGCGCGTCGTCCCGCTGGAGGAGCTCGGTCGTCCGCGCATCGACGTCACGGTCCGCATCTCCGGCTTCTTCCGCGACGCGTTCCCGCACGTCATCGGCATCCTCGACGACGCCATCCGCCAGGTGGCCGAGCTCGACGAGCCGCTCGAGCAGAACTTCGTGCGTGCCCACGCCCAGGCCGACCTCGCCGAGCACGGCGACGAGCGCCGGGCCACGACGCGCATCTACGGCTCGAAGCCGGGCTCCTACGGGGCCGGGATCCTGCAGGTCATCGAGGCCGGCAACTGGAAGACCGACGACGACCTCGCCGAGGTCTACACGGCGTGGGGCGGCTTCGCCTACGGTCGCGACCTCGACGGCGCCCCGGCGGCCGAGGACATGCGCGCCAACTACCGCCGGATCGCCGTGGCGGCGAAGAACATCGACACCCGCGAGCACGACATCGCCGACTCCGACGACTACTTCCAGTACCACGGCGGCATGATCGCGACGGTCCGCGCGCTGACCGGCGCGGAGCCGAAGGCGTACGTCGGCGACTCGACGTCGCCCGACGCGGTGCGCACGCGCACGCTGCAGGAGGAGACCAACCGGGTGTTCCGCGCCCGCGTGGTGAACCCGCGCTGGATCGGCGCGATGCAGCGCCACGGCTACAAGGGTGCGTTCGAGCTGGCCGCGACGGTGGACTACCTGTTCGGCTTCGACGCCACCGCCGGCGTGGTCCACGACTGGATGTACGAGTCGCTCGCCAAGGAGTACGTCCTCGACGAGACCAACCAGGACTTCATGCGGACGTCCAACCCCTGGGCGCTGCGCGGCATCGTCGAACGACTGGGCGAGGCGGCCGAGCGCGGTCTGTGGGAAGAGCCCGACCCCGAGGTCGTCGCAGCGATGCAGCAGGTCTACCTCGACCTCGAGGGAGACCTCGAGGACCGCCACGCGTGAGGCGCCGAGTGGCCCCGGCAGGGGTGCCGGGACTGGATGATTCCGGGGGGCGGCGAGTGACTCTGGTCGGGATCGGTCTCGGCCACCCCGACCACCTGACCGTCGAGGCGGTCGCGGCGCTGCGGTCGGCGTCGGTCGCGCTGGTGACGGTGAAGCGGGCCGGTGACCCGCTCGCCGCCGCGCGCCGGGAGCTGCTGGCCCACCACGCCCCAGGCCTCCACGTGGTCGAGGTCGCCGACCCACCGCGGGACAGGACGGCCCTCGACTACGAGTCCGCGGTCGGCGACTGGCACGAGGCACGAGCCGCGGCCTGGGAGTCCGCCCTGCTGGCTCATCCCGGCGACGCCGTCCTGCTCGTGTGGGGCGACCCCGCCTTCTACGACTCGACGATCCGCGTGATCGAGCGGGTGCTGGCGCGCGGGAACCTGACGTTCGACTGGGACGTGCTGCCCGGCATCTCCGCGCTGCAGCTGCTCGCCGCGCGGCACCGGATCGTGCTGCACGAGGTCGGGCAGCCGATCCACGTGACCACCGAGCGACGTCTCCGCGAGGCCGTCGAGCAGGGGCAGGACAACGTCGTCGTCTTCCTGACCTCGGGCACCGACCTGAGCGGCCTCGACGACTGGCACGTCTGGTGGGGCGCCAACCTCGGATCACCGTCCGAACGCCTCGTCGCCGGTGCCGTCAAGGACGTCGCGGCCGAGATCACCGCGGCGCGCGCCTCGGCGAGGGCCGAGGCCGGTTGGGTGATGGACCTCTTCCTGCTCCGCCACCTCTGATTCGTCGGTGCTGGGTGGTCCCCGTCCGCCGGTGCGGCGACCCGGGTCATGCGGTCGCCGGCTCCTCCTCGGTGGCTCGGGAGTCCGTCAGCGTGCTCGCTCCGTAGGCCGCGATCCCACCGGCCAGCACGGCGAGGACCAGGAAGACGACCCGCTCCCCGTCGAAGAACGACTGCACGAGCTCGGCGCTCCACGCCCCGGTCGGCAGGACCTGCACCACCAGGGTGGCGAGCAGCGTGCCGACGAGGGCCGTGCCGAGACTGGTGCCGACCTCCTGCGCGGTGTCGTTCAGCGCGGCGCCGAGCGAGGTGCGGTTGCCGGGCATGGCCCCGATGAGCGCGACCGCGCAGGTCATCATCACCGTGCGCAGGCCGACGAACATCACGACCATGCCGACGACGATCGCCAGGTAGCCGTGCTCCACCGCGAAGGCCATCCACGCCAGGCCGGCGGCGAGCAGGCCGGCACCCATGAGGCAGGCGACGCGGTGGCCGAGCCGTCGGACCATCGCCTCGGTGAGCGGGTTTGAGGCGAGCATGGTGGCGATCATCGGCAGGTTCGCCAGACCGGCTCGCACCGGGCTCCAGCCGTACGCGTACTGGAAGTGCAGCACGAGAGAGAACAGGACGCCCGTCATCGCGACCGACGTGCCCACCTGGGCGATCGCCGCGCCCCGCACCGTGCCGCGCGAGAAGATCCGCAGGTCGAGCATCGGTGCCGCGGTACGGCGTTCGTGCCGGACGAAGGTGGCCGCGGCGGCGAGCGAGCCCAGGACGCAGGCGAGGGTGACGGCCGAGAGCCAGCCGCGCTCCACCCCGCTCGTCAGGGCGTAGGCCCCGAGGCCGATGGTCATCACGCTCAGGAACGCGCCGGGCAGGTCGAGGGGGTCGCGCGTGAGGTCGTCGGGGTGGTCGGCCGAGACTCCGACCCGCACGCCGACCCAGGCGACGAGGGCGATGGGGGCGTTGACGGCCAGCAGCCACTCCCACCCGACGTGCTCGAGCGCCGTGCCGCCCAGCACCGGTCCGAGGACGAACCCGGCCATGCCCACCATCATCATGAGCGGGAACGCGCGCCGCCGAAGGTCCTCGTCGTCGAACAGCCGGAACACGAGCGAGTTGGTGATCGGCGCCATCGCGGCGGCGCACAGGCCGAGCGCGGCACGCAGGGCGATCAGCTCGGCCGTCGACTCGACGAGCAGGGCGCCGAGGCTGACGGCACCGAAGGCGACGAGGCCGACCAGCAGCACGCGGCGTCGGCCGAAGCGGTCGGCCACCGAGCCCGCGGTGAGCATGAGCCCGCCGAAGGTGAGCGCGTAGGCGCCGGTGACCCACTGCAGGGACGTGGTGGTGCCGTGCAGGTCGCGGCCGATCGTGGGCAGCGCGATCGACAGCAGCGTGTTGTCGACCATCTCGACGAAGAAGGCGAGACAGAGGGCGGTCAGGGGGATCCAGGCGGCGCGCAGCGAGGTGTAGGTGCGGGTCGTCGGGGACGCGGTGTCGTGGCTCATGGCGTGCCTCCGGAAGTATCGAACGACGTTCGGTTCTCGAACGCCGTTCGATACGATAGAACATCGTTCGGTACGATGCAAGGCATGAGGAGACGCCGATCGTGACGCCGCCGCGCACCCGAGGCCCCGACGACCGCCTGAAGCAGCGCCGCCGCGCATCGCACTCCATGGAGTCGGTCATGACGGAGGCCGTGCGACTGCTCGACGAGGCCGGCGACTCCGCTCTCACGTTCCGCGCCCTCGCCGCACGGATGGGCGGTGGCGTGGGCAGCATCTACTGGTACGTCTCGAGCAAGGACGAGCTGCTCGAGCGGGCCGCCGACTTCGTCCTGGAGGGCGTGCTCGAGGCCACCGAGGGCTTCGTGGACGGCGACCCGATCGACGACCTGCGCAGCACGGCCATCGCGCTCTTCGAGGCCGTGGCGGACCGGCCATGGCTCGGCGCCTACTTCATGCGCAACACCGGGTCCCAGCCCAACTCGCTCCGCTACTACGAGCGCGTGGGCCAGCAGGTCCTGCGACTAGGACTGGGACCGCTCGAGACCTTCAACGCGGCGTCGGCCGTCGTCGGCTACGTCGTCGGGATCGCCGCCGACCTGGGCCAGCAGCCGCCGGAGGAGGTCGTCGACGGCAGCACCACCCGCGCGGAGTACATGGGCCGCACGATCGCCGAGTGGCGCGACCTCGACCCCGAGGAATGGCCCTTCCTGCACACGATCCTCGACGTGTTCGCCGACCACGACGACCACGCCCAGTTCGTCGCGGGCCTCGACCTCCTGCTCGCAGGCCTGCGCCTACAGGCGGGCGACTAGGCCGGGACGAGGTCGGCGACGGTCGTCCGCGCCAGGGTCTCCTCGGTGGCGCGCGCGACCGCCGCGTCGACGTCGAGCAGGCCGTCCTGGACACTGCGCCCGACGGGGCACCTCGGGCTCGGCAGGTGGATCGCCAGCACCGGCTCGTCGCCTCGGACGAGGCGCCACACGGTGTCGAGCGTGATCCGCTCGGGCTCCACGAGCAGGCGCCAGCCGCCGCGGGCGCCCGGCGTGGAGGCCAGGATGCCGGCCTCCCTGAGGGGGGCGAGCACACGTCGCACGTGCACGGGCGTCACCTGCGTGCTGGCCGCGAGCTCCGTCGCACCCACGGTCCGGGGCTCGGGTGACGACGGTCCGGCACCGGCGCCCGCGAGGTAGGTGAGCACGTGCACCGCGACGGCGAACTGGGTGCTCTGCGGGCTGGCCATGCCCCCATGATGCCATATCGCCATCAGTGTGGTTATAGTTGACGCCAACAGCAATCAGACTGATGACAGTAAGGATCTCCCATGACCACCTACGGCATCACCGGCGCGACCGGACAGCTCGGCTCGCTCGCCGCGGACCTCCTCCTCCAGCAGGTCGACCCCGCCGACGTCGTCCTCCTCAGCCGCTCCCCCGAGAAGATCGCCGCCGCCGGCGCCGCCACCCGCGCGGCCGACTTCGACAGCCCCGAGGGCCTCGTCGAGGCGTTCACCGGCATCGACGAGCTCCTCCTCGTCTCCACCGACGTCGTCGGCTCCCGCCTGGAGGGCCAGCGCGCCGCCGTGGAGGCCGCCGCGAAAGCCGGCGTCCGTCGCGTGCTCTACACGTCCGTGCCCGACCCGAGCGAGGACAACCCCGCGCTCGTGGCGCCCGACCACCTCGGCACCGAGCAGGCCCTGCGGGACAGCGGCCTGCACTGGACCTTCCTGCGCAACAACCTCTACGCCGACATGCAGGCCGACGCGGTGGCGCAGGCCGCGGCGTCCGGCACCTACGTGACCAACACCGGCACGGCCGGGGCGGCCTACGTGACCCGCGCCGACTGTGCGGCCGCCGCGGTGGGCGCCCTCCTGAGCACCGACGTCGACGACACCGCCCTGGACGTCACGGGACCGCAGGCCGTCACCGCCGACGACATCGCCGCCCTCGCCGCCGAGCGCCGGGGCGAGCCCGTGGAGGTCGTCCAGGTCGATGACGCCGCCTACGTCGCCGGGCTCGAGCAGGCCGGGCTGCCCACCTTCGTGGCCGAGCTCCTCGCCTCGTTCGGCACGGCGATCCGCGAGGGTCGCCTCGCCGAGGTGACCTCGGCGGTGGAGGACCTCAGCGGACGGCCCGCGACGCCACTGGCGACCGCGCTGGCCTGAGGACCCGCCCGGCGGGCGAGTACCGTCAGCGCCCCTGCAGTACCGGAGCGGGTATCCTCGATCCATGGTCCGTCCGACGAGCGTCGCCGCCCGCGACGACGCACGCCGGGCGGCCCTGCTAAACGAGCTCATCCCGCTGTTCCACGCCGAGGGCTTCCTGGCCTTCAGCCTCGAGGACCTCGCCCGCCGTCTCGGCTGCTCCAAGTCCACGCTCTACGTGGTCGCCGCGAGCAAGGAGCAGATCATCCAGGCGACCGTGCGGGAGTCCTTCCGCCGCTCCACCGAGGCGGTCGAGCGTCGCGTGGCCGCCGAGCCCGACTCCGGCCGGCGCATCAGCGTCTACCTCGACGCGATCGCCGAGGAGCTCGCCCCCGCGGGTCCCACCTACTTCGCCGACCTCGACGCGTACGAGCCCGCCCGCGACGTCTACCGCACCAACGTGCGGCTCGCGGCACAGCGGGTCAAGGAGCTCGTCGAGGCCTCGGGTCGGCGACGCCTCGAGCCCCGCTTCGTGGGGGCGGTCGCCGGGCTCGTGCTGGAGGCGATCCACCGCGGTGCCGTGGAGGCCGACACCGGCCTCGACGACGCCGCCGCCTTCCACCAGCTGGCGGTGCTGGTCGACCACGCGACGCGGGGCGACGCTAGCGACTGACGCCGGTGAGGTCCGGGAGCAGGACGGGGCCGGTCTTGCGGTCGAGGTTGGCCGCGTGCTGCTCGATGCGGCCGATCGAGGCGACGAGCTGGTCGACGACGTCCACGAGCGACGCGATGGCCGTCGCCGCCGTGGTGAGCTGCTCGAGCTGGCCCGGCAGGGGCTCGGCCGACGCCGCGAGCGAGTCGAGCGGCTCACCGAGCGCCTCCAGCTTCCCGAGCTGCGTCTCGAGGCCGTCGAGCCGCTCCTGCAGAGCACGGATGTCGGTGCCGACCGCAGCGAGCGGCTCGGCCGCGGCGACGACGCCGTCGGCGGCGGACCCGAGGGAGCGCGCGACCCCGAGCAGCTCGGTGAGCTGCTCCCCGACCTCCGGCAGCACCGCCACGGCCTCGAGCACCGGCGGCACCACCTTCTCGACGTTGCCGTCGATGCGCTCCACCTGGTCGAGGGTCGTCGGCGACCGCTCGGCCGACTCGGTGAGCTGGGGCAGCGCCGCTCCGGCCGCCGCGAGCCGCGGGAGGTAGGGCAGCAGGACGACCAGGCCGATCGCGATCATCGTCAGCACGGCGATGATCTGCACGGCGATGACGCGGGCGGCCCAGGTGGGCATGGCGGCGAGAGGGGACACGACGACCTCCGGAAGAGTGACTGCTACAGAACGTAACAGTTACGCATTGTCACAGCATCGCGAATAGGGTGTGTCCATGACCACGCCACCGAGCCCGCCCGACGGCCGCGCGAGCCGCTGGGTCGGGCACCGGGAGCGCCGACGCGACGAGATCACCCGGACCGCGATCGAGGTGCTCGACCGCGAGGGTCCCGACGCCCCCGTGGAGTCGATCGCCCGCGCCTGCGGCGTGACGCGGCAGGTGCTCTACCGCCAGTTCGAGAACCGGCACGACCTCGACGTGGCGATCGCCGACCGCGTGGTGTCGATGCTGCTCGAGCACGTGATCGCCCGCATGACCGCGGACCACGGCATCGAGGCGGGCCTGAGAGGAACGCTCGACGCCTACCTCGACTTCGTGCTCGAGCACCGCCCGCTCTACGACTTCGTCCGCGCGCTCCCGTCGGCTCCCGGTTCCGGCAGCCCGGTCGACCGCATCACCGACGTGGTCGTCACCGTCGTGGCGTCCATCGCCGGCGAGCTCCTCGGCCCCGACGCCCACGAGCGCCTCCCCCTGCGCGACGTCTACGCCACCGGCCTCGTGGGCCTGGCCGATGCGGTCGTGTCGCGCTGGCTGGCCGATCCGGGAGCGCGCACGCGGGAGGACCTGGTCGACGCCCTGGTCGACGTGCTCCAGCTGTGCATCGAGCCCGTGCTCGGCGGGGCCGCCGTCAGCGGCGGGGCGACAGGAAGCGCGTGATCAGCGCAGCGCTCTCGGGCTCGGCCACCGAGGCCGCGATGGTGCGCGCCTCGACGTCGAGGCGGTCCGACAGCCCCGTGTCGTAGGAGCTGCGCAGCAGACGTCGCGCCCGGCCGAACGCCGCGGCCGGACCGTCGGCCAGACGTCGAGCGAGCGCGTGCGCCTCGTCGGCCACCACGTCGTCCTCCACGACCCGCGCGACGATCCCCCACTCCTGGGCCTCCTCGGCCGAGAGCCGGCGCGGCGTGAGGGTGAGCTCGAGCGCGCGCTGGAGCCCGACCACCCGGGGCAGCAGCCAGGACTGCCCTCCGTCGGGCGTCAGGCCGACCGACGTGTAGGCGGTGACGAAGGACGCCGACCGGCCGGCCACGACCAGGTCGCCGCCGAGCACGAGCGACAGGCCCGCACCCGCTGCAGCACCGTGCACCCCGACGACCACCGGCGTCTCGAGGCCGTCGAGCAGACGCACCCCCACGTGCAGCGCGTCGGCCAGCTCCTGCAGGTACGCCGACCGGTCGGGCGCCGCGTCCATGGCGCCGAGGTCGCCCCCGGCGCAGAACATGCGGCCACGGCCGGTGAGCAGCACGACACGGACGGTGTCGTCGTCGCACACCTGCTGCAGCGCGCTCGTGAACGCCTCGGTCCACGGCAGGTCGATGGTGTTCGAGGCGTCGGGACGGTTCAGCTCGACGTGCGCCACGCCATCGGCGACGCTCAGCAGGACGGGGGCCCCATGGTCCACGTCGCCACTCATCGCGGCGCCATCCGCAACGAGCCGTCCATGCGGATGGTCTCGCCGTTGAGGTAGTCGTGCTCCACGATCATGCGCACCAGCTGGGCGTACTCCTCGGGACGACCGAGTCGCTGCGGGAAGGGGACGCCCGTGGCCAGCGCGGCGCGGATGTCGTCGCCCACCGAGGCGAGCATGGGGGTGTCGATGATGCCCGGGGCGATGGTGTTGACGCGGATCCCGTACTGCGCGAGGTCGCGCGCGACCGGCAGGGTCATGCCCACGACGCCGCCCTTGCTGGCGGAGTAGGCGGCCTGCCCGATCTGGCCGTCGAAGGCCGCGATCGAGGCGGTGTTCACGACCACGCCACGCTGGCCGTGCTCGAGGGGCTCGGTGGCGGCCATCGCCTCGGCGGCCACGGCCAGGACGGTGAAGGACCCGACGAGGTTGACGTTGATCGTGCGTGCGAACGCGGCGAGGTCGTGGATGCCCTGACCGCCCTTGCCGAGCACGCGCCCGGCGGTGCCGATGCCGGCACAGCTGACGGCCACCCGCAGCGGACCGTGCTCACCGGCGGCGGCCACGGCGTTGCGCACCTGGCCCTCGTCGGTCACGTCGGCCTCGACGTAGACGACGCCGTCGACGTCGGGCGCGTTCTCGATGGAGCGGGCGAGGTCGACGGCGACGACGGTCGCGCCCGAGGCCGCGAGCTCGGCGGCGGTGGCGGCGCCGAGGCCCGAGGCCCCGCCCGTGACGATCGCGGACGTTCCGGTGAGCTGCATGGGGTGTCTCCTTCTACTTCAGGTGGCGGCTGATGACGAGCCGCTGGATCTGGTTGGTGCCCTCGAAGATCTGCATGACCTTGGTCTCGCGCATGTAGCGCTCGACCGGGAAGTCCTTGGTGTAGCCGGCGCCGCCGAGCACCTGGACGGCGTCGGTGGTGACCTTCATGGCGTTGTCGGTGGCCACGAGCTTGGCCACGGACGCCGCGCGACCGTAGGGACGTCCGGCGTCCTTGAGACGGGCGGCGTGCAGGTAGGTGGCGCGGGCCGAGTCGACGGCCGCCGCCATGTCGGCCAGCAGGAACCCGAGGCCCTGGTGGTCGATGATCGCCTTGCCGAAGGCCTCGCGCTCCTTGGCGTACGCGACGGCGGCGTCGAGGGCACCCTGGGCCACGCCGACCGCCACGGCCGCGATGCCGAGACGTCCGGCGTCGAGCCCGGCCAGCGCGATGGACAGGCCCTGCCCCTCCGCCCCGAGGCGTCGCTCGGCCGGCACGCGCACCCCGTCGAACAGCATCGTGGCGGTGGTCGAGCCCATCAGGCCCATCTTCTGCTCGGGGACGTCGGCCGTGAGGCCCTCGGCGTCGGCCGGGACGAGGAAGCAGGAGATGCCCCTCGCGCCGTCCTCGGAGGTGCGGGCCATGACCTTGTAGAAGTCGGCCTGCCCGCCGTGGGTGGTCCAGGCCTTGGCGCCGCTGATGACGTAGTCGTCGCCCTCGCGCACGGCCTTCGTGCGCATGGCGGCGGGGTCGGAGCCGGCGTGGGCCTCCGACAGGCAGTAGGCGCCGAGCAGCTCACCGCCGAGCATGTCGGGCAGCCACCGCTGCTTCTGCTCGTCCGTGCCGGCCTCGAACAGCCCGAAGCACGAGAGGGCGTGCACGCTGACGCCGACGCCGACGCTGGCCCAGGCGGAGGCGATCTCCTCGACGACCTGCAGGTAGACCTCGTACGGCTGACCGCCTCCGCCCAGCTCCTCGGGGTACGGGAGCCCGAGCAGGCCGGCGCGACCGAGGGTGGCGAACACGTCGCGCGGGAACGTCGCGGTGGCCTCCGCCTCGGCCACCCGCGGCCGGAGCTTGTCGTCGACGAGCTCGCGGGTCAGGGCGACGAGGTCGGCCGACTCCTCGGTCGGCATCAGGCGTTCGACGGGCATGACGGCCTTCCCCTCCATGGTCTGGTCCGCCGAGCGTACCAGCGCGAGTACCGTCGCTCCCGTTCTGGTACCGCTGTTCTGGAGTGCGACTCCACGCCCGCCGCCGCGAACGGGCAGGATGGTGCGATGACCACGCTCAGCCTCGCCGCCGAGGGCGCCGACACCTTCAGTGCGGTCGCCGATCGCGTGGTCGCCTACCTGCGCGCCCACACGCCGATCAGCGACTGGTCCGTCAATCGCGTGGTCGGGGGCGAGCAGATCCACCTGCACGTCGAGGGGGACGGGCTCATCTCCGTCGGCGACCGCCGCGACTGGGCCGACAGCTTCTGCCGTCGCGTGGTCGACCTCGGCGCCGACCCGGTCGTCCCGGACGTGACGACCCACCCCGACTACCGCGACCTGACCATCCCGGGCAGCCGCAGCTACGCGAGCCAGCCCATCCTCGACGCCGACGGCGACATGTTCGGGATGCTCTGCGGGCTCGGCACGGCACCCCTGCACAGCGCCGCCGACGTCGACCTGGACCTGCTGGACCTGCTGACCGGCATGCTGGGCGCCCACGTGTCCCTGGCCCGCCGGATGGAGAGCGGAGACCGGGCGCGTCGCTCCGCGGAGGCGATGGCGCAGACCGACGCTCTCACCGGGCTGGTCAACCGGCGCGGCTGGGACGCCCTCCTGGCCGACGCCGCCGTGCGCACCAGCGCCTACGGCGATCTCGCGGCCGTGCTCGTCGCCGACGTCGACGGCCTCAAGCGGGTCAACGACGACCTGGGCCACGCCGAGGGCGACACGGTCCTGCAGCACGTCGCCCGTGCCCTCGTCGCCGCCCGGCGCGACGGCGAGACCGTCGCACGCTACGGCGGTGACGAGTTCGCCGTGCTGGTCGAGGACGTGTCACCTCGGTCGCTCGGGGAGACCATGCGCCGCTACCGCGACTCCTTCCGGGCGCACGACGTGGAGGTCTCCCTCGGCTGGTCGCTCGTGTACCCCGGCGACCAGCCGGCCGACGCCGCGTTCCGGCGGGCGGACGCCGCGATGTACGAGGACAAGCAGGCCCGTCGCGGTCCGTCCACTCCCCGGTAGCCTGCCGCGATGAGCCTGCTCGACTCCGGCCGCGCCGACCAGCGCCGCAGGGACCTGTCGTTCGTCGTCGCGTTCCTGGTGGTGCTCGCCGTGCACCTCGTGCTGCTGGCTGCCGACGCGACGCCCTGGGACAGCGTCACCAAGTGCCTGCTCGCACCCGTCCTCGTCGCCTGGGTGCTGACCTCCCGCGGGCCGCGCCTGCTCGCGCTGGCGCTGCTGCTCTGCCTCGGGGGCGACCTGCTCCTCGAGCTCGACGACCTGTTCGTCGCCGGGATGGCCTCGTTCGCCGGGGCCCACGTGTGCTTCGTGACGCTCTTCGTGCGTGCCGGGGCCCTGCGGGTGCACCGGCCGTCCGTCGCGCTGGTCGCGCTGTACGTCGTGACCGGCATCGTGGTCGTCGCATGGGCCTGGGGTGGACTCGCCCCCGACCTTCGCCCGGTGATCCCCGTCTACGCCGCGCTTCTCCTGGCGACGGCGGTGACCGCCTCGACCGTCGACCGCCTGGCGGGGATCGGTGGCGGGCTGTTCCTGGTCTCCGACGGCATCATCGCCCTCGGCGAGGCCGATCGGGTCGATCCGGGGTCGGCCGTGGTGTCGGTGCCGATCATGGCCCTCTACGGCGCGGCGATCCTGCTGCTCGCGGCCGGGGGCCTGCGGACCGGGCACGTCGCACGCGCCACGGACTGCTTCCCGTCCACGACCCCGTCCGCGCCGAACCCCTGACGTGGGACGTGGCTCCGGCGGACACCGCCGCACCGATCGCACCTACCGGGTCGTGAACCGGTTGGGCGCCGTCGTGCTGCGCCTGTGGGGCGTGCGGCTGCGCGGACGTGGCCTGGAGAACCTCCCCACGACGGGCCCGGTGGTGCTGGCGAGCAACCACACCGGCTTCCTCGACTTCGTGCTGGTCGGCTGGGCTGCTCGCGAACGTGGACGACTGGTCCGCTTCATGAGCAAGGCCTCGGTGTTCGAGCTGCCGCTGGTCGGTCGGGCCATGCGGGCCATGGGCCACGTCCCGGTGGAGCGCTGGACCGGGGCGAGCGCCTACCGACGTGCCCGGCGCCTCGTGGCCGACGGCGAGGCGGTGGGCGTGTTCCCGGAGGCCACCATCAGCCGCTCGTTCCGGGTGAAGGCGCTCAAGCCGGGCGCGGCCGGGCTCGCCCTCCACGGGGCACGGGTGACGGGCGCCCCCGTGCCGCTCGTGCCCTGCGTCGTGTGGGGCGGGCACCGCCTGCTCACCGTCGACGGCCGACGCACCCTGCGCCGGGGCGTGGTGGTGGACGTGGTGGTCGGTGAGCCCCTGCTGCCGGTCGAGGGCGAGACCGTCGCCGCCCTGACGGCGCGTCTGCGCGCGGCGCTCGAGGCACTGCTGGACGACGCCGTCGCGCACTACCCGCAGGAGCCGTCCTCGGACGCCGACCGCTGGTGGGTGCACGCCGACCGCGGCGGCACCGCACCCGACGTCGCCACCGGTGCCGCGCTCGACGCGGCGGCACTCGAACGCATCGGCGCCCCGCCCTCCTGACCGGCGGCCCCTCCGTGGGCGAGGATGGGCGCATGACGTTCGACGAGACCGAGCCCGTCCCCGTCCACGACCTGACGTTCGACGTGCGCACGACCGGCCCCGACTCCGGTGAGCCCGTGATCCTGCTGCACGGCTTCCCCGCGACGTCCCTGACGTGGTCGGAGGTCGCGCCGGTGCTCGCCGAGGCGGGCCTGCGCGTCGTCGCGCCGGACCAGCGGGGCTACTCCCCCCAGGCCCGGCCCGAGGCGGTCGAGGCCTACACGACCGCTGCGCTCGCCCAGGACGTGGTCGACCTCGCCGACGCGCTCGGCCTCGAGACCTTCCACCTCGTCGGCCACGACTGGGGTGCGGCAGTGGCCTGGTACGTCGCCGCCCACCACGGACACCGGCTGCGGACCCTCACCGCGTTCTCGGTCCCCCACCTGGCCGCCTACAACGCCGCCCTGCGCGGCGACGAGGAGGCGAAGGACAAGGCCTCCTACATCGGGCTGCTGCGCCAGGAGGGCAAGGCCGAGACCCTCCTGCTGGAGGACGGCGCCCGACGCCTGCGGGCGATGTACCAGGGCGCGGTCCCGGACCGGCTCGTCGACGCCTACGTCGCGCAGCTGCAGGAGCCGGGCGCGCTCACCGCGGCGCTGGCCTGGTACCGCGCCATGACGTCCGACCTGGGCGACCTGCCCGCCGTCGAGGTGCCCACCACCTACGTGTGGAGCACCGACGACCTGGCGATCGGCCGGTCCGGTGCCGACGCGTGCGGCGGGCACGTGACGGCCGACTACCGCTACACGGTGCTCGAGGGGACGTCGCACTGGATCCCCGAGGAGGAGCCGGCGGCCGCAGCCGCCGCGATCCTCGCCCGGGTCCGCGGCACCGTCGAGCCGTAGGCGCGCGTCAACCGACGAGCGGCCAGCCGGCGGGATCGTCGAGGTCGCGGCCGGCCGTGCGGGCGTAGGCGTTCCAGTCCTCGGCCCGCTCGGCGTACCACGATCGCTGGCTGGCCATGAGCGTGTCGAGGTCGAGGCCGCCCACGTGCGCGTGCCGGGCGGCCAGCTCGACCGCGACCTGTCGCGCGGCGACCGCGTCGCAGGTGGCGTCGTGCGCACCGTCGAGCGTGACCCCGTAGTAGGCGGCGACGTCGCCGAGCCGTCGACGTCCGAGGCCGCCTCGCTCGACGCCCCAGTCGACGACGTAGGGGTCGACGACGAGCAGCCGGTCCCAGTCCGGCTGGGTCAACCCGTGCCGCAGCGCCTCGGCGCGCAGCATGGACAGGTCGTAGCAGGCGTTGAAGACCACGAGACCGACCCGGCGCTCGACGAGCGTCTGCACCCAGTCGAGCACGACCGGCAGCGCCTCGGCGGGCGTGGGCGCGTCGGCCAGCATCGCGTCGGTGATGCCGTGCACCTGCGCCGCCGCCTCGGGCACGGGGACGCCGGGCCGCACGAGCCCGGTGATCTCGAACCCGGGCTCGTCGAGCAGGGCATAGCTGACGACCCGGTCCCGGAGGGGGTCGGTGCCGGTGGTCTCGAGATCGAGCGAGGCCAGGGGCAGCCGGTGCCACCCGTCGTGGTCGCCGCGCTGCGGAGGCCGGGGCGAGCAGGCGACGCACCACGTGCGCCAGGCCCCGGGCGTGCCGGTGAGGTGCCCGGCCCCGGCGTGGACGTGCTGGGCGCACGCGGAGCAGAAGCCGTCGAACCGGTTGGTCCGCATCGCCCGACCACCTGCCTCTCCGTCGTCCTCGGGGATCACGCTAGGGGTCGCGGCGGACGCTTTCCGGCACCGACGCGCGGCCCGTCGCGTCCCTCCGATTCGGACAGTTCCGGGGCACTTCGGACCCAGCACGTGCCCCGGAACTGTCCGAGACGTAGACCTGCGGCTGCGTCGGCGCGGCGCGGTCCGGCGGTGGCCTCCGAGAGGGCCTCGACGGAGCAGGGGCACCGACCCCACCCGAGCCCTCCGGCCCCCTCCCGCGTTGCGAAGGGTTCTGGTCGATCTCCCGCGCGGAAGACGTCAAAGACCCATCGAATCGCCGAAGCCGCGACGATGTGGACACATTCGGGGCACCTTGGCCCGCAGAGGTGCCCCGGACGTGTCCGAAACGGGTGCCGCAGCCCGGGGGCTCGGGCGGGGCGCTGGTCCCAATCCGGTCGAGGCCCTCTCGGAGGCCGCCGCGACGCCGACCGCGGCCGACGCAGCCGCAGGTGGAGGCCCGAGGGACGTGGTCCCGGCCACCTCGCTGACGGAGCGTGAAGCCGTCGCGCTGCGATACGTCAACTGGTACGATCGCACTGGTTTTCGTCGAGAGGAACGACCATGGCCCGCACCCGCACCTCCCTGGAGGGGAAGACCGTCGTGATCACCGGTGCCGCCAGCGGCATCGGTCGCGCCACGGCGCTGCGCCTGGCCCCACGGGGCGGGCGCCTCGTGCTCACCGACGTCGCCGCCGACGGGCTCGACGAGACCGTCGCACTCGTGCACGCCGCCGGGGGCTCGGTGCTGCACCACTCCGCGTTCGACATCAGCGACCTCGACGCCGTGAGCGCGTTCGCCGACGCGGTGCACGGTCACGTCGGCGCGGTCGACGTGGTGCTGAACGTCGCCGGCATCTCCACCTGGGGACGCATCGAGGACCTGCGCCCCGAGCACTGGCGTCGCACCGTCGAGATCGACCTCATGGGTCCCATCCACGTGCTCAGCTCCTTCGTGCCCCGCATGATCGAGGCCGGTCGCGGCGGGCACGTCGCCAACGTCTCGTCCGCGGCGGGCCTGTTCGGACTGCCCCTGCACGCGCCCTACAGCGCGGCCAAGTTCGGCCTGCGGGGGGTCAGCGAGGTCCTGCGCTTCGACCTCGAGCAGCACGGGATCGGCGTGACCCTGGTCTGCCCCGGCGCCGTCCGGACGCCGCTCGTCGGCACCGTCGACATCGTCGGCGTGGACCGCGACGACCCCCGGGTCGCCAAGGCCGTCGGACGGTTCGAGAAGCATGCCGTGTCCCCCGAGGAGGCGGCCGACGCCATGCTTCGCGGCATCGAGAAGGGGCGCTACCTCGTCTTCACCTCGCGCGACGTCCAGGTCGGGCACCTGGCGCAGCGCTTCGCGCCGTTCGGCTACACGACCGCCATGCGGCTGCTCAACCGCAAGGCCTCCACGCTGCTGCGCCGCACCCGCGACGAGCGGCTCGTCCCCCGCTGAGCCGACCGGGCCCGACTCAGACCGACGCCGCAGGGCTCAAGGCGTCGACGACGAAGGCACGGGCCGACGTCGCACGGGGCGCCTGACAGGTGAGCACGGCGGGGTCGCGGTGCACCGCGCGGACGTCGGCGACCACGGCGGACGGCAACGGACCGGAGCAGACGAGCCGGACCCTCCAGCGTCCGTCACCGAGGTCGTCGACCTGCGCCGACCCGACGTCGCGCGGGCCCGCCGGGCCCCATCGTTCGTGCACCGCGACGGCCGCGGCCTGCGCGGCCGGCGGCAGGGCGCTGCTGCCCCGCAGGAAGCCGGTCGTGACCCGCCCGGCCAGGTGCTCCTCGACGACGCCGACCGCGGTGTCGGCGTCGAGACCGCCGTAGAAGGTGCCGGCGGGCACCACCACCACGTTGGCCGCGAACCGGTCGCCGCCAACGTGGCTGCACTCCCACACGAGGTCGCCGAGCCTCTCGGCCAGCGCCGCGGCCACCGGGCGGCCGCGCACCGCGCAGCACGTGTCGTGCCGTCCGTGCGCGCACACCAGCACCGCGGCCTCGTCGCCCCAGCCGGGCCCGCCCGAGTCCTCGCGCAGCACCGCGCACGCCTCGAGGAGATCCGCGGCATCGGTCCACGCGCCCCAGCGGATGCGGCCGCTCTCCACGTCCGCCACCGCCCACGCCTGCCGGTCCGACGACTCGGACCGTCGACCCGGACGACGGATCAGGATCGTGCGCGCGCCCACGTCGCGCGTGGCGGCCACCAGCCGGGCGACGACGTCCGGGTCGAGACCCTCGGACTCGAGCGCGTGGAAGGGCCACGGTCCCTGGTGCTCCACGAGCAGGAACCGACGGACGTGCAGGGCCGTGCCGGTGAGCGGGTCGGACCGCTCACGAGCCCGCGCCGCGCACAGGTCATCGAGGTCGGCCACGAACCGATCCTCTCGCAGCGCGGCAGGTCACGCGGGCACGACGACGCCGGCCGACACCAGCCGGCGGGCTGCGTCGAGACCCAGCGACCCGGCCGGGACGGCCTGGCCGTCGAGCAGGGCGGCGACCGCCCCGGGGTCGACCGCGGACACGTCGACCGCTCCGGCGCGGCCGGTGAGCGTGGTGCCGTCGAGGCGTGCGGCCAGCTGCTCGCGCAGCCTCAGCGGCGTGGTGTCGCCGAGTCCCTGCGCCGTGCGCAGCTGCGCCAGCGGGCCCACCGGCTCAGCGCGTCCGGACGCGTCGTCGCGCGCCCCGAGAGCGGCCGCCAAGGTCTCGACGGGCACGGAGCGCAGTGCCGACAGGAGCCGGTCGCGCACCAGCTCGGCGTGCGCCTCGAGCTCGCCTGCCTCGGCGACGTCGACGCCCAGGGGCAGCGACGTGCGGACGTCGGGGTCGTCACCGACCATCGCGAGCGCGGCCGCCACCAGCTCCTCGGCCACGTGGTGCCGGTGCCAGGTGTGGACGCCGAAGGTCAGGTGCGTGCTCACGTCGCCCAGCGCGGTGGCGGCGTGCAGCGTGCCGCGCGGCAGGTAGAGCACGTCGCCGGGCTCGAGGACCGCGTCGATGAGCGGCTCACGCTCCGCCTCGGCCCGGACCGCGTCGCGACGGTCGGTCCAGGGCTGGTCGCGCAGCGGCGCCTCGTGCACCGGGGCGTGGATGCGCCAGTGCTTGGCGCCGGAGATCTGCAGCACGAACACGTCGTGCACGTCGTAGTGGTCGTCGAACCCGCGGGACTGCGGCGGCGTGACGTAGGCGTTGACCTGGACCGGGTGCCCGAGGTCGGCCACCAGGGCCTGGGAGAAGGAGACGACGGCGGGCCACGTGCGGTGCAGCGCCTGCAGCACGAGCGTGGCGCCGTCGGCGAACAGCGACGTGAGGCGGGTGTCGTCGACCTGGTCGGCGATGCCGGCGCCCACACCACCGCCCGACGTGAACGCGCGGGTGCCCAGCGTCGTGCCGTCCTTGGCCACGCGCAGGAACGGTGTCCGCAGCCCGTGCGTCGACACGAGCTCGTCGACCGCGGACTCGCCGAACAGGTCGTCGAACCGCGCAGGCAGGTCGGCCGCGCGGGTGAGCAGCGGCGCCTGGCCCCACGTGTCGGCGGCGAAGGCGACAGGGTCGACGACGAGGCGACGCAGGGCAGGGTGACCGGTCCGCAGACCGGCCACCCCTCCCTGCTCGGTGGTGGTCACGACCTACTGGGCCGAACCGTCGGCGCCACCGTCGGCGCCACCGTCCTGGACACCCGGGGTGCCCTCGGCGCCACCGTCGGCGGGACCCTCGGCTCCACCGTCAGCGCCACCGTCCTGGACACCCGGGGTGCCCTCGGCGCCACCGTCAGCGGGACCTTCTGGGTTGAGCTCGCTCATGTGTTCCTCCTGGAGTCGACTGCGCGGCGGATGCCGCGGTTCCCACATTGGCACCGTGGCCGCGGCTCGCAACTCGGCGTCACGACCGGTCGCTGCGCCGCCCAGTACCAGCCCCCGGGCCGGCGCCGGTGCCGCCGCGGGAACCGTCGACCGGGCCGCTCTCGCGCTCGTCGAGCCGGCCCTTCAGCGTGCGCACCTGCTTGCGTCGGTGGGTCGCGACGACGCCGGTCACGAGCAGCACCAGGACCAGTCCGGCTGCGCCCACGGCACCGATCGCCGTCGCGATCCGGAACCCGGGGGCCTCGACGTCCATGATGCGCTCGCCCGCGTGGGCCGCGTTGCCCGTGCCCAGCACGACCGCGAGGGTCAGCCAGTTCGGCACGGCCAGGACGATCGCGACGACCAGCAGGATGCCTCGCCACGTCCAGTTGAAGAACCGACGGCGAAGCTGCACGACGATCATCAGGGGGACGATCGTGAAGACGAACCCGTAGAAGAGGCCCCACAGGATGCCGCTCGTGAGGTCGCCGTTCACCTGGTCGCCGATGCGCTGGGCCCACCACCGGGGGAAGAACGCCGACGCGACCAGGGCCCCGGCGTACACGACCGCGACGAGCACGAGGGCCCAGACGAGCCGCTTGACCCACCGCTGCGGGTCGACGTCGGACGGGACGTACCGGCGCTCGTCCTTGCCGTGGGTGCGATCGCGCTCGTCGGCGCGCTCGCCTGGCTGACGTGCCTGGTCTTCGCTCATGCCCCGATGATCCCGCGCCCCGCCGCGCGACACCACTCCAACGGCGGCGGGACCGCGGTCGAGGACGTCAGGGCGCGAGGGCCGCCCAGTCGCCCTTCGTCCAGGTGCCGGTCTGGGAGCGACCCATCGCCTTCTGCCGGGCCCGGACCGCCGCGACCGTGAGGGGTCCGTAGTACCCGTTGCGGTCCGCGCGCTTCATGCCGAGCGCGACCTGCAGCACCAGCACGGCCTTGCCGGTGGTCCGCTCGGGCATCGAGGAGGAGTAGTGCTTCGCGCCGTAGGCCGCGGCCTCGGCCGCCGACAGGCCCTTCGCCACGTCGGAGGTGACCTTCGCGGGCACGAGCGAGGCCCACGTCGGCTGGTCGAGGGTCCCGGTCCAGGGCAGGTCGTGCTTCTTCTGGTACGTCTTCACGGCCTCGCGGGTGGCAGCGTCGAAGGTCCCGGTCTGCTTGACGCCGAGCGCCTTCTGGGCGGTCTTCACGGTGCCCGCGCGGGACCCGAGCGCGATCGTGGCCCACGACGTCCGCTTGACCAGGGGGACGGCCGCGTAGCAGCGGGTCGTGCGCGCCTTGGAGTTCATGACGGCCGGCTGCCCGGCGAAGCGGGAGCACGGCCCGTGGTCGACAGGGTGGACCTTCCCGGTCCAGAAGCTGGTGGTCCCTCGGGCGCCGTTCCAGCTGAACGACAGGTGGACGTGGTCGCGGTGGCCCGAGCTCTTGCGCCAGCCCTCCTTGGACCGGTAGACCGCCCAGATCCTCTCGTTGTAGATGACGTACATGATGCCGAGACGCCGGGCGTTGGTGCCGCCGTCCTTCGTCAGCCAGGCGAGGAAGTCGGCGGCCGCCTTCTTCTCCTTGGCGTCCTTCACGTCCACCATCCAGTCCCAGGCCCGACCGTCGGCGTGCTCGGACACCCCCTCGGAGCACCCTCGCGCCGTGTTGCCCTTCCCGCCGACGCCGTAGGTCCTCATGACGAGGTCGCGGGTCTTCGCGACGCCGGCCGGTGTGCCGGGCTGGCAGGCGACCTGCGGCACGTACGCCGACGGCGGGTCGACGGCCGCGGGCAGCGCCACGGGGGCCTTGAGCCCCTTCGGCTTCGCGGGGAGCGGCAAGGGCGTCGTCTGGGTCGCGGCTTGGGCCGCCGACGACGTGCCACCGACGGCGGTGAGCGTGGCCGCGCACATGAGTGCGGCGGCGCACGCGAGCCCGAGCCTGCGCATGATGATCTCCCTCGTCCGTCGGGCTTCCCCACCCGGCGGAGGACCATCGTGCGTCCCATCCGTCACACGTGTCACGACTTCGCTCGAACTACAGGGCTGTTCTTCCGGTGCGGCAGAAGTCGGCGCGGGCGGCGTCAGGGCCGGGTCGCGTCGGGGCCGCAGGTGCAGGCCGCCAGCGCCGCCGCCACGTCGTCGATCGCGGCCTGCGTGACGAACGGGTTCACGCCCTCGGTGTCGTCGACCATGACCGCGAAGACGATCGGCACCCCCCTGGCGTCGGTGGCGTACCCGGCGAGCGAGTGCACGCCGGTGAGCGTGCCCGTCTTCGCCCGCACGAGGCCGCGGCCCGCGGAGTCTTCGTCGAAGCGGTCCTCGAGGGTGCCGGTGAGTCCGCCGACGGGCAGGTCGGCGAGCAGCTCCGACGTGGAGGCGCGCGACGCCGCCACGCGCAGCACCCCGGCCAGCGTCTCGGGGGCGATGCGGTTCGATCGCGCCAGACCGCTGCCGTCGTCGAGCCGCAGGCCCTGGACGGGCACGCCCGCCTCGGTCAGCGTGGCGGCCACCGCGTCGGTGCCGCCCTCGAAGCTGCCCGCCCCTCCCGCCGCCAGCCCCACGTGGCGCAGGAGGACCTCGGCGGCCTCGTTGTCGCTGCGGACCAGCGTGGCGTCGACGATCTGGGCGACGGTGGCGCTCTGCACGGCGGCGAGCACCCGCTGCGGGTCCGGCGGAGCGTCGGCGCGGGCCGGGTCGCCGTCGACGTCGATGCCCTCGTCCTGCAGGTAGCCGGCGAACCGGTCGGCCGCGGCGCGGGCCGGGTCACCGGACCGGATCCCGTCACGCACCCCCTGGTCGGCCCACAGGGCGCTCACCGGCGTGACGACCTGCCCGGGCACGTAGGAGTCCTCCCAGTCCGGACTCGCCGACGGGCCCGTGAACAGGCCGGCGTCGTAGCCGAGCGACACCTCCCCGATGCCGGCGTCGTCGAGCGCCGAGGCGGTGCGCTCGGCCAGCGTGCGCAGGTCGGCCCGGTCCACGCGCGTGGGCCGCTCGGGTCGGCTCGACGCCAGGTACGGGTCACCGCCGCCGACGAGCACGAGCTCGTTGCCGTCGAGCACGGCCGAGGTGCTGAAGCGCGACCCCGGGTCGAGCCGGGAGAGGGCGGCGTACGCCGTGAGCAGCTTGGTCGTGGAGGCCGGGACGAACGCCTCGTCGGCGTCGCGAGCGAACACCGAGGTGCCGTCGAGCCCCACCACGGCGACGCCGAGCCGGTCGCCCAGCTCGGCGCGGCGGGCCGGGTCCTCGAGGAGGGGCTGGACCGCGGCGCGCACGGCGTCGGGGTCGATGGCGCCGGTCATGACCGGATCGGGCTGGACGCGCTGCGGGACGGCCTCGAGGGTGAGCGCCTCCGGCGGGGCGACCGCCTCGGGCCCGCAGGGGCCACCGCACACGACGGGGTTGAGCCGGCCCGACGTCCAGCCGAGGCCGACTCCGGCGACGAGGACGACGGCGAGGAACAGCCCGCCCAGCGCCCACGGCAGGGCGACCCTGCCTCGATCTCGTCGCGTCACATGGGCCAGACTATGCACGAAGCGCCCATCCCTGCGGTCCGCCCGACGGGGTCGCCCGGTGCGCTCAGGCAACCAGCAGCGACGAGAGGCCCGACCCGTGATCTTCGATGTCACCGTGGAAATCCCCAAGGGTGAGCGCAACAAGTACGAGGTCGACCACAAGAGCCACCGCATCCGGCTCGACCGCACGCTGTTCACCGCCACGCAGTACCCCGCCGACTACGGCTTCATCGACGACACCCTCGGCCTCGACGGCGACCCGCTCGACGCCCTGGTCCTGCTGCCGTCTCCCACGTTCCCCGGGTGCGTCATCACGTGCCGCGCCATCGGCATGTTCCGCATGACCGACGAGGCGGGCGGCGACGACAAGGTCCTGTGCGTGCCCGCCACGGACCCGCGCCAGGAGCACCTGCGCGACATCCACCACGTGCCGGAGTTCGACCGCCTCGAGATCGAGCACTTCTTCACGGTCTACAAGGACCTCGAGCCCGGCAAGTCCGTCGAGGGCTCCACCTGGACCGGCCGCGTCGAGGCCGAGGCCGAGGTCAACCGCAGCTTCGAGCGCTTCAAGGACAACGGCGGCTACTGAGCCTCCCCCGGCGCGGCCCCGCGGCTGCGTCGGCTGAGGTCCGTCTCGGGGCGGCCTCCGAAAGGGCCTCGACCGGAGCGGCACCAGCGCGCCGGCCGGGCTCCCGGGCAGCGGCTCACGTTTCGGACACGTCCGGGGCACTCAGGGGGCTTGAACTCCCCCGAAACTGTCCGAATCAGCCGTTTCGATGGCATATCGACGATCCCGACCACGGGCAATGTCCGTAACCCTTCACAACGCGCCTGGGGGCCGGGAAGCTCGGCCGAGCCGGTGCCCCCTGCCCCGTCGAGGCCCTCTCGGAGACCACTCCCAGACCCAGCCGAGGCGGCTCAGCCGCAGGGCACACGTTTCGGACAGTTCCGGGGCCCTTCGGACCTCCGAACCGCCCCGGAACTGTCCGAAACGGAGGGACTGGACCTGGTCGCGTCAGGCCGACGTGGAGCCGCGCAGCAGGGCGCGCATGGTCTCGGCGAAGACGTCGACGTCGAGCTCGCCGTCGAGCGAGCGCATGGCGCCGAGACCGATGCCGAGGCTGAGCAGGGCGGTGGCGGCCTTGCGGGCCTCCATGCCGAGGGCGAGACCGGCGTCGGCCATGACCCGCTCGATGAGGTCGGCGCTGGCGGCCACGAGCATGCGGTGCCGCTTGACCAGCTCGGTGGCGACCCAGGGGCTCTGCCGCGCGACGGCGGCGAACTCCACCTCGAGCGCGGTCCAGCGCGGGTGCCCCAGCTTCTCGCGGGCCCACGACGCGAACGCGTCGATGCGGCCGTCGAGGTCGGCGTCGACGGTGAAGGCGGCGACGACCCCGGAGATCTGCTCCTCGTGGATCGTGTCGAGCACGGCCATGCAGAGCTCCTCCTTGCCGGAGAAGTTGGAGTACACCGCACCCTTGGAGAAGCCGGCCGCCACGGCCACCTTGTCGAGCGACGTGGCGTTGTAGCCGTCGGCGAGGAACAGCTCGCGGGCGACCTCGACGAGGCGCTCGCGGGTCTGCGCCTGACGCTGCGCCCGCGTGACGGTGCGCTCGCTCTCGACGGTCATCGCTGCCTCCCTCGACGTGTCCCGGGACACCTGGCCACGGGTCTCAGATACCGATAGTATCCGAAACATGATCTCCACGGACATCCTGGTCATCGGCACCGGCTTCAGCGGCATGGGCATGGCCATGAAGCTGCGCGAGGCCGGCCGCGACGACTTCGTCGTCATCGAGAAGGCCGACGACGTCGGCGGCACCTGGCGCGACAACACCTACCCCGGCGCCGAGTGCGACATCCAGTCCCACATGTACTCCTTCTCCTACGAGCTCAATCCCGGCTGGAGCCGTGAGTACTCCGGGCAGCAGGAGATCTGGGAGTACATGCGCGGCGTCGCGACGAAGCACGACCTCTACGACGTCATCCACTTCGGCACCGAGGTCACCGGCGCCGAGTGGGACGAGGACCGCCTGCGCTGGACCGTCAGCACCTCCAAGGAGACCTACGACGCCCGCGTGGTGGTCTCGGGCATCGGCGGCCTGCACATCCCGAACATCCCCGACCTCCCGGGCGCCGAGAGCTTCACGGGTCCGCGGTTCCACTCCGCCCAGTGGCAGCACGACGTCGACCTGACCGGCAAGAAGGTCGCCGTGATCGGCACCGGCGCCAGCGCCATCCAGTTCATCCCGCAGATCGTCGGCGACGTCGCCCAGCTCGACGTCTACCAGCGCACCGCGCCCTGGGTGGTCCCCAAGCACAACCACGACATCGAGGGCCGCAAGAAGGCCTTCATCGAGAAGCTGCCCGGCGGCACCCGCGCGTACCGCAACGCCATGTACTGGCTCAACGAGGCGCAGCAGCTCGGCTTCACCGGACCGCTGCAGAACATCACCAGCGTCATGGAGAAGAAGGTCTCCGGCTACATCCGCAGGACGGTCGACGACCCCGCGGTGGCCGAGAAGCTCATCCCCGACTACCGCCTCGGCTGCAAGCGCGTGCTGAAGACCGACAACTACATCCCGGTCTACAACCGCGAGAACGTCGAGCTCGTCACGGACGGCATCGAGGAGATCACCGCCGACGGCATCCGCGCGAAGGACGGCACCTTCCGCGAGGCCGACGTCATCATCTACGGCACCGGCTTCCACGTGACTGACGCGTTCGAGTGGGTGCACGTCACCGGCAAGGGTGGCCGCGATCTGTCGAAGACGTTCAAGGAGAAGGGGATCGAGACCTACCTGGGCATCTCGGTCACCGACTTCCCGAACTTCTTCTTCCTGCTCGGCCCCAACACGGCCCTCGGCCACAACTCGGTCGTGTTCATGATCGAGCAGCAGACGAAGTGGATCCTCTCGATGCTCGACGAGATGGACGAGCGCGGCGCGCAGGCCGTCGAGCCGACCCCGCAGGCCCAGCGCGAGTTCAACGACGCCCTGCAGGCGAAGGTCAGCAAGGGCGTGTGGAGTCAGGGCGGCTGCACCAGCTGGTACCTCGACAGCCAGGGCAAGAACCGCACCATCTGGCCGGGCTTCACCTTCCGCTACTGGTGGGTGACCCGCAAGGTCGAGGCCCAGGACTTCGCGTGGGAGAAGGCGGCCTGACGTGGACACGCGGGCCCAGCACGACGACCAGTACCAGGTTCCGCCCGGCCCGCGGGGCAACCCGCTGCTCATGACGATGCGGTTCATGCGCAAGCGGGGGCCGCTGATCCGCGACGCCCACGCCACGTACGGCGACACGTTCTCGGTGCAGATCCTGCCCGGACCGCGCACCCTCGTGATCCACTCCGACCCGGCCGACGTGAAGGAGATCTTCGCGGCCGACCCGGCGCAGTTCCACGCCGGCGAGGGCAACGCGATCCTCAAGCCGGTGATGGGTGAGCACTCGCTCCTGCTCACCGACGACGCCGAGCACCAGCGCGGACGCAAGCTGCTGATGCCGGCGTTCACGGGGCCGGCGATGCGCAGCTACCGACCGCTCGTGGAGGGTCTGGCCAAGGAGGCCGTCCAGGGCTGGCACGACGGGCAGCGGCTGGTCACGCTCGACGCGATGAACGCGATCACCCTCGAGGTCATCCTCCAGGTCGTCTTCGGCGTGACCGACGAGGAGCGGCTCGCGGTGCTGCGGCCCAAGGTCACGCGGATCGTCGACATCGACGCGGGCATCCTGCTGTCGTGGATCTTCCCGCGGCTGCGCAAGGTCCCGCCGTGGCGCGGCTTCTTCACGAACCTGCGCGAGGTCGACGAGCTGCTGTACGCGGAGATCCGTGAGCGCCGAGCCGAGCACGTGCGCGATGGGCTGGAAGGTCGCGACGACGTCCTCTCGCGACTCCTCCTGGCCGGGGAGGGTGAGGCCGAGGCCTTGGCCGACGCCGAGCTGCGCGACCAGCTCGTCACGCTGCTGCTGGCCGGCCACGAGACGACGGCGTCGGCGCTGTCGTGGACGCTGCACGAGCTCGGGAAGCACCCCGACCTCCTGGCGCGCGCCGTCTCGGCGGCCGACCAGGGCGACGAGGAGTTCCTGGAGGCGTGCCTGAAGGAGGCCATGCGCCTGCACCCGATCATCGACTTCGTGGCGCGGTCCCTGCAGAGCGACCAGGTCGTCGCGGGCCGACGCCTGCCGCGCGGCACCACCGTCGCGCCCTCGATCATGCTGTCGCACAGCCGTGAGTCGTCGTTCGCCGACGCCCACCTGTACCGGCCCGACCGGTTCCTCGACGGCGAGGTCTCGGCCGGCACCTGGATCCCCTTCGGCGGTGGCGTGCGGCGCTGCATCGGCGCCGCCTTCTCGCTCATGGAGGGCACGGTGGTGCTGCGGGAGGTGCTGCAGCGCTTCGAGGTGCACACCGAGAAGCCCACCGGACCACGCCTGCGCAACATCACCAACGTGCCGGACGACAAGGCACCCGTCGTGCTCCGCGCGCGATGAGCACGACCGTCGACCGGTCGGTGCTCACCGCCCCGCTCACGCTGCCCAACGGCTCGACCCTGCCCAACCGGCTGGCGAAGGCCGCCCTGAGCGAGGGGCTCGCCGGCCGCGACCACTCGCCGGGCAGCCGGCTGCGTCGCCTCTACGCCCGCTGGGCCCACAGCGGCACGGGCCTCACGATCACCGGCAACGTCATGGTCGACCGTCGCGCCATCGGCGAGCCCGGCAACGTCGTCGTCGAGGACGACCGCGACGCCGCCGACCTCGCCGCGTGGGCGCAGGTCATCACGTCCGGCGGCAGCGCGGCCTGGGTGCAGCTCAACCACCCCGGCCGCCAGGTCCCGCGCTCGCTGTCCGCGCACCCGGTCGCCCCGTCGGACGTCGCGGTGCCCGGCACGGCCGGCGTCTTCGCCGAGCCCCGCGCGCTGACGAGCGCCGAGATCGAGGACGTCGTCGCCCGGTTCGCCACCGCTGCCCGCGTCGTCACGCAGGCCGGGTTCGACGGCGTGCAGATCCACGGCGCGCACGGCTACCTCGTCAGCCAGTTCCTGTCGCCGCTGTCGAACCGCCGCACCGACGCGTGGGGCGGGACGCCCGAGAAGCGCCGTCGCTTCCTGCTGGAGGTCGTCCGCGCCGTCCGCGCCGCCGTCGGTCCCGACGTCCCGGTCTCGGTCAAGCTCAACTCCGCCGACTTCCAGAAGGGCGGCTTCGACGAGGCCGAGTCGCTCGCCGTCGTCCACGCGCTCGCCGCGGAGGGCATCGACCTGCTCGAGGTCTCCGGAGGCACCTACGCGTCGGCCGCGATGCTCGGCGTCGACCCCAGCCTCAAGGACTCCACCCGACGACGCGAGGCCTACTTCCTCGCGTTCGCCGAGCAGGTCCGCGCCGAGCTCCCCGACCTCCCGCTCATGGTCACCGGTGGGTTCCGCACCGTCGAGGGCATGGCCGACGCCCTCGGCGACGGCGGCATCGACCTCGTGGGACTCGGCCGCCCGCTCACCGTGGAGCCCGACGTCCCCGGTCGACTGCTCGACGGCCGGGCCGACGCGAGCACCGTCCGACCCCGGCGCAGCGGCATCCGCATGCTCGACAACCTCACCGAGCTCACCTACTACACCGTGCAGATGTGGCGGATGGCCGACGGCAAGGAGCCCGCGCCCGACCGGCACGCACTGTTCAACGTCACGCGGTACCTCGCGACGAACGGCCGCGACAGCATCCGTCTTCGTCGTGGTCACTGAGCCCGAGCGATTCCGGCACGACGCCACGAACTCTCACTAAGCGCTTGCTTAGCGGTGCTCCACGGCCCTAGGGTCGGGCCATGCGCGCCGTACAGATCACGACGCTCGACGGGCCTTCGGCCGTCGAGGTCACCGAGCTCCCCGACCCCACCGCCGGCGAGGGGCAGGTGCTCGTGCGGGTGCGCGCGGCCGGCGTCTCGTTCCCCGAGGTGCTGCAGACCCGCGGGCTGTACCAGCTCAAGCCGGAGCTGCCGTTTGTGCCCGGCTCGGAGGTCGCGGGCGAGGTCGTCACCGCCCCCGAGGGGTCCGGCTTCTCCCCCGGCGACCGAGTGGCCGGGTTCTGCATGCTCGGCGGGTTCGCCGAGTACGCCGTCACCCAGCCCGACATGACGTTCCACCTTCCCGACGCCGTCTCCTTCGAGCAGGGCGCGTCGGTGCCGCTCAACTACCTCACGGCCTACTTCGCCCTCGTCGAGCGCGGGCGGATCGCACCCGGTGAGCGTGTGCTCGTGCACGGTGCCGCCGGCGGCGTCGGCACGGCGTCCATCCAGGTGGCCAAGGCGTTCGGCGCCGGCCACGTCATCGCCGTCACGTCGACCGCCGAGAAGGGCGCCGTGGCCATCGACGCCGGCGCCGACGAGTTCGTGCTGGCCGACGGCTTCCTCGACGCGGTCAAGGCCTCCGGCAAGGTCGACCTCGTCGTCGACCCGGTGGGCGGCGACCGCTTCACCGACTCCCTGCGCAGCCTGCGCGAGGACGGCCGGCTGCTCGTCATCGGCTTCACCGCCGGCGACATCCCCGAGGTGAAGGTCAACCGGCTGCTGCTCAACAACCTCAGCGTCGTGGGCGTCGGCTGGGGTGCCTACGCGCTCGCCCGCCCCGGGCACGTCGCCCAGGAGTGGGCGGCCATCGCCCCGCACCTGGAGTCCGGTGCGCTCACGCCGCCGATCGGCGCCACGTTCGGCCTCGACGAGGCCACGCAGGCGCTCGCCACCATCGACGAGCGACGCGCCACCGGCAAGGTGCTGCTCACCCCGTGACGCCCTCCGACCGACGCCGCTGGTTCGCGCTGCTCACCCCGGCGCAGACCACCGGGATCATGCTCGAGGGGCTCGACGTCGTCGGCGGACCGGTGGTGCCGATCGAGGAGGCCACCTACGCCGACGCCGACGCGGCGCGGGCCGCGTTCGGCCACCCCGAGCCCGCCCCGGGCGCGGGTCGGTTCGTCGACTTCCTCGTGCTCCCGGAGCTGCCGGGGGTCGAGGTGCGCGACGGCGTGCTCACCGAGACGCGCACGCCGTCGAGCACCGAGCTCTGGCGGCTCGAGGCCGACGGCCGGCGTCGGGTCGTCTCCTACTACGACACCCCCGCCTACGGCTGGCGCAACGGCCGCGGCGACGTACGGCCCGCACAGCACGTCGGCCTGCGGGCGAGGTACAGGGCGGCGGACGGCCCCGGCGGGGGTGCCGGGCCGTGGGCGGCGAACGGCCCCG
>NZ_JANLGG010000025.1:17707-47191 GCF_024655735.1 Aeromicrobium sp. 50.2.37 | reverse complement strand
GATCCCGCCGGCCCCCAGGGCGGCGGCGGCCGTCCCGGTCGCCCCGAGGTAGCCCGCGGCGGCGGGTCCGAGCAGGGCGGGCGCAAGGAGGCCGCGCAGGTTCTGGTTGACCTCCACGAGCTCGAGGTGGACGCCGGTGCAGCGTCGGCACGCGTCGAGGTGCTGGTCGACCTTCGCGGTGTCGCGGGCCGACAGCGTCTGGCGCACGAAGCCGCCGAGCAGCGGCGTGACGGCGCGGCAGGCCTCGTCGGTGGTGGCCGCCGCGTGGCTCTCGAGGTACGCGGCCCGCAGGCCCTCCCGGGCACGGTAGGCCAGGGCGGAGACGCTGTTGGGGCTCATGCCGAGCAGCGGGGCGACGGCCGCAGGCTTCTGCCCCTCGACCTCGAGGTGCCACAGCACCAGCTGCCACCGCTCGGGCAGCGACGCGAAGGCGCGCGCGGCGGCGTCGTTCTCGAAGGCGGCGCTCACGGCGTCGTCGAACGGCACACCCCGGTCGAGCACGTGCTCGTCGTCGGTGGGACGGGTGCGGGTCGTGGCCCTGATGCGGTCCACGTGCAGGCGCCGGACCGCGGTCAGCAGGTACGCACGGAAGGCCTCGTCGGGACCCTTGCCGTCCTGCAGGAGGCTCAGCACCTTCAGGAAGGCCTCCGACACGAGGTCGTCGGCCTCGCCGGTGCTCAGGAGCTGGCGGGAGAGCCGGGTCGCGGCGGCCACGTGTCGCTGGAACAGCAGACCGTAGGCCGCGGTGTCACCGGCACGCACGGCAGCGATCAGCTGCGCGTCGCTGCGCTGCTGCGTCGTCTCGATCAGGTCGACCATCGGTTCGGCTCCCTCGTCTGTGCTCCCGCCGGGTCCAACGAGGAACGGTCCTTCACGTCACGCCCGGGCGGCGGAGGCCGGCGGGCCCGGGTCGAGAAAAGATCCGCCGATCGCGTCACGATCACCGCCCCGGGCCGTCCCATGGTCACCGCACACGAGAGGAGGACCGTCATGGACGACACCCAGCACGCAGCGACGTCGCTGGTCGAGGCCGTCCGCGACGGTCGGGCCGACGTCGACGCCGTTGCACACGTGGTGGGAGCGAGTGCAGCGGCGGACGGGTCCCCGCTCCACGAGGTCATCGATCTCGTGGAGCGTGCCTTCGACGGAGCCCCCCGGCACGCGTCGGTCCGGGCTGCGTGCCTCGCCTGGGCGGAGCGCGCACTCGGGCGCGTGCACGACGCAGGGTGCGAGGACCCGTTGACGTCGCTGTCGACGGTGCCCCACCTGCACAGCAGGTTGGGGGACGTGTACCGCGCCGCTGCTGTCGAGGAGCAGCGCGCCGGCGACGGTCACGTCCTCGTCGTGGTCGAGCCGTCCGACGACCGACGACGCTCGGCCCTGGAGGCCTCGTTGCGGGCCGTCGAGGTCGGGCGGGTCCTGCGCTCGGTCTTCCCGGGCGACGAGACCGTGGCCCGGGTCGGATCGAGCCGCTTCGTGGTGCTGACGGCGCGCGAGCGCGCCCATGCCACGACCCTCGCGCTGATCGGTGTGCTTCTCGGGCGCACGCCGGACGGCGGAGGTGCGCCCCGGCTGTGGGTGGAGGAGCTTCCGCCCACGGCCGGGGACCTGCCGGGCCTCCTGCAGGCCCTGGCGCGCTGACACCCGCCCGGACCCGACGCACCAGGGCTGCGCCGGGCCCGGCGGGGGTGCCGGCCCGTCACTCCGTTTCGGAGACCTCTGGGGCATGGATCGGGCTCCAAGTGCCCCGCAGGTGTCCAGAACGCAGATCGGGGGCCGGGAGGCTCGATCAAGCCCGGTTCCACCGCTCCGTGTCGGTGCGGCGTGGAAGGCTGGGTCCATGTGCGGCAGGTATGCGACCACCCGGACCTCGACCGACCTCGACGACGCCTTCGCGGCGCGGCTGGCCGATGGCGCCGAGCTCCCGCCGCCGGACTGGAACGTGGCACCCACCAAGCAGGCGCCGTTGGTGATCGGCCGGGCCCGTGAGGACGCCGAGGAGTCGGCGCCACCGCGGCGCGAGCTCCTGGCCGCCACGTGGGGTCTCGTGCCGAGCTGGGCCAAGGACCGATCCGTCGGCAGCCGGATGATCAACGCCCGGTCCGAGACCGTGGCCGAGAAGCCGTCCTTCCGGCGTGCCTTCGCGCGGCGGCGTGCCATCGTCCCGGCCGACGGCTACTACGAGTGGTACGCGGGCCAGGGCCCGAAGGCTCCCAAGCAGCCGTTCTACATCACCTCCGGCGAGCACGACGGCCGCCGCGAGGTGCTGGGCCTGGCCGGGCTCTACGAGTTCTGGCGTTCCTCGGCCGAGGAGCCGTGGCTCGTGACGTTCACCATCCTCACCACCAGTGCCGAGGGCGGCGACGGCATGCTCCACGACCGCGCGCCGCTCCTGGTGGGGCCCGAGGTCCGCGACACGTGGCTGAGCCCGGTGGAGCGGCCGGCCGCCGAGCTGCTCGACCTGCTGGTGCCGGCCACGCCGGGTCATCTCGACGCGTGGCCCGTCACGACCCAGGTCAACAACGTCCGCAACAACGGCCCCGAGCTCGTCGAGCCCCTTCCTGCCGAGTAGACCCCGCGCGGCGCACGGTCCGGAATACAGCCCACGGCCACGTCGTTCCACCTCGTGAAGGAGGTCGACATGCTCGCGTGCCCTGAACGCATCCTTGCCAGCCCCACCCCGGCCAGCCCCGCCACCCCGGGTCCGGTCGCTCGCGGCCCCCGCGCGGCCGACGGACGTCGCACGTCGGGAGTAGGCTGGAGCACGATGACGAACACCCCCGAGACCACCCCACAGCCCACGTCGGACGAGTCCGGCGTCGGGTCCGTCGACGCCGCCGTCGACTACAGCGACGTCGACGTCACCACGGAGACGCCCGAGCAGCGCCAGGCCCGCTTCGAGGCCGAGGCCCTGCCGTTCCTGAACCAGCTCTACTCCGCAGGTCTGCGCATGACGCGCAGCCCCCAGGACGCCGAGGACCTGGTGCAGGAGACGTACGCCAAGGCGTTCAGCGCCTTCCACCAGTACAAGCCCGGCACCAACCTCAAGGCCTGGCTCTACCGGATCCTCACCAACACCTACATCAACTCCTACCGCAAGAAGCAGCGTCAGCCGCAGCAGGTCACCGACGAGATCGAGGACTGGCAGATCGCGGCTGCCGAGGCGCACTCGTCCTCGGGCCTCAAGTCGGCCGAGATGGAGGCGCTGGAGCGGCTGCCCGACAGCGACGTCAAGGATGCGCTGCAGGCGCTGCCGGAGGACTTCCGCTACGCGGTCTACCTGGCCGACGTCGAGGGCTTCCCGTACAAGGAGATCGCCGAGATCATGGGCACGCCCATCGGCACGGTCATGTCACGCCTGCACCGCGGACGTCGTCAGCTGCGCGAGCTGCTGGCCGACTACGCCCGCGACCGCGGCATGGCCGTGAGCGGGGTGAGCGACTCATGAGCGACGACCTCACCACCGAGGGCTGCGAGGGCCCGGACTGCGAGAAGGCCCTCGAGAGCCTGTACCTGTTCCTCGACGCCGAGATCGACAGCGCCAGCTGCGCCGAGATCCAGGCCCACATCGACGACTGCAGCGAGTGCCTCACCGAGTACGACCTCGAGCGGCTCGTGAAGTCGCTGGTCTCGCGCTCGTGCAGCGAGGTCGCGCCCGAGCCGCTGCGCGACAAGGTGCTGTTCTCGATCCGCACCGTGCAGGTGCAGATCTCCGAGTACCGCCAGTCCTGAGCGACGTCGAAGCCCCCGTCCGGTCACCGGACGGGGGCTTCGATCGTCTGTGCGCTCCGTGAGGAGCGTCAGGTCACGCGTTGGGGCGCTTGCCGTGGTTCGCGCCCTTCTTGCGACGCGCGCGGCGCTTGCGGCCGGTCTTGCCCATGATGGTCCTCCTCAGACGTTCAGCGTCCATGGTCCCACATCGTCCCGCCTGCCTGCGAACGTGGTCCGCGGCCCGGGACCGAGGCCGACCAGTCAGGGGCTGGTCGCTCAGGGTCGGGGGACCCGCTCCAGGAAGCGCGTGCGGTCCACGACGACGCGACGGACCTCGCCGTGCGCCACGAGCGTCCCGTGCCCGTCGTGCGCGGCGACCCGGAACCGCAGGAGCCGCCCGTCCTCGTGCACCAGGTCCGCCGTGGCGGTGATCGTCGCTCCCACGGGGCTGGCGGCGATGTGCTCGACCTCGACCCTCGTGCCCACGCTGGTGCGGCTGTCGTCGAGGTCCAGGGCCGCGCACGTCGCTGCCTCCAGCCAGGCCAGGGCGCGCGGCGTCGCCAGTACCGGCAGGTCCCCGCTGCCGAGGGCGGCGGCCGTGTCGGCGTCGCCGACGGTGTGGGTCACGGAAGCACTGCGGGTCATCGGTCCTCCAGGTCACGGGCGGGGGACCACCCAGCCTGCCCGACGTCGCCGGTTCCTGCGTCCGACCACGCCGACCAGAGGGCCGCATAGCGTCCGCCGGCGCGCACGAGGTCGTCATGGGGTCCCTCCTCGACCACCGCGCCGTGCTCCATCACGATCACCCGGTCGGCCGTCCGGGCCTGGCTCAACCGGTGGGCGATGACGAGTGCGGCGCGGCCGCGGGTGACGGCCTCGCCGGCCTGCTCGAGCTCGCGGGCCCCGGACGAGCCCGCCTCCGCCGTGGCCTCGTCGAGCACCACCACCCGCGGGTCGAGCAGCAGCACCCGGGTGAGCGCGAGCTGCTGGGCCTGGGCCGGGGTGAGCGGGTGGCCGAGGTCGCCCACCACGGTGTCCAGGCCGTGGGGGAGTGTCCGTGCCCAGGCTGCGGCCTCGGTGGCGGTGAGCGCGGACCAGAGCGCGTCGTCGTCGGCGTGCGGGTCGGCGAGGACGAGGTTGTCGCGCAGCGTGCCGGCGAAGACGTGGACCTCCTGCGAGACGAGCGCCACGTGTCGGCGCACGACGGTCTCGGCGGCGGTGGTGATGTCGAGGGCGCCGAGCCGGACGCTGCCGCCGCTCGGGGAGAGGGTCCCCGCGGCGATCCCTCCGAGGGTGGTCTTCCCGGCGCCCGTCGACCCGACGACGGACACGCGCTCCCCGGGGCGCACCTCCAGGTCGAGCGGTGCGAGCACGGGGCGGCCCTCCTCGTAGGCGTGGTGCACACCCGTGAGCCGCAACGTCGGGTCGGGGCCGACGTCCACGGGGGCGTGGTCGCGCGGCGCGATGAGGACGACGCCGGCGAGGCGGGCCAGCGCCGCGCCGCTCGCCTGCACGGCGTCGAAGACGAACAGCACCGCCCCGATGGGGTTGAACAGGCGGTGGAAGAACAGCGCTGCGGCGGTGGCGTCGCCGACGCTCGCGGCCCCGCTCGTCACGAGGACGTAGCCGGTGCCCAGCACCAGGACCAGACCCACGCACTCCGAGCCGTTCATCCGGGCGCCGAAGCGGGTGAAGAGCCTGAACACGTCGACGGTGATCTCGACGGCGTCGGCGGAGCGGCGCTCGATCCGCTCGAGCGCGATGCGTTCCACGCCGAACGCCCGCAGCGTCGGGGCGTCGCGCACGCCGGTGATGAGCGCCTCGGCGCGCGCGCCCTCGGCGGTCCGCTCGGCGCGGTAGTAGGGGATCGACCGGGGCAGGTACCAGCGGAGCGCGAGCACGTAGCAGGGCGCGGCGGCGAGACCGGCGAGGCCGAGGCGCCAGTCGAGCGTGAACAGTCCACCGACCGTGAAGCCGATGGCCGACAGCGAGCCGAGCAGGAGGGGGATGGCCTCGTCGAGCGCCTCGGTGAGCTTGCGGACGTCGTCGCCCACACGGCTCAGCACGTCGCCGATGCCTGCCTGCTCGATCCGCTGGGACTCCAGGTGCAGGGCGCGGTCCAGCACGTCCTCGCGCAGCTCGGCGAGGGCCGGCGCCACGGCCTGCGCCAGTGCCGCGGACGACAGCGTCGAGAACAGTCCGGCAGCGAGACCGGCGAGCACCATCACCGTGGCGGCGACCACGATCTCGCGCGCTGTCCCGTCCTCGCGCACCGCGTCGACGATCCGGCCGATCATCAGCACGGGCACGATCCCGGCGAAGCCGGTGACCAGGAACGAGGCGATCGTCAGCGCCAGGCTCGCCCGACGGGCGCGCACGAGCCGCCACGCGACGGCCGTCGTGCGTCGCGCGTCGGCGACCGGCAGCAGGTGCGTGTTCGCCGCCTCGTCCGTGCTCATCGGTCCACCGCCGCGCGGTAGGCGGGGTCGCGCACGAGGTCGGCATGGGTGCCCTCGGCCGCGACACGTCCGTCGCGCACCACCACGACGCGGTCGGCGTGCTGGAGCAGTGCGGGACTGGAGGTGATGACGAGGGTGGTGCGTCCGCGACGCAGCCGACGCACGCCGCGGGCGATGTCCTGCTCGGTCACCGCATCCACCGCACTCGTCGGGTCCTGCAGCACGAGGACCGGACGGTCGGTCGCGAGGGCCCGGGCCAGGGTGAGGCGCTGCCGCTGGCCGCCGGACAGGCTCGAGCCGGCGGCACGCACGGCGCGGTCGAGCCCGTCGGGGTGCAGGCGGACGACGTCGTCGGCGGCCGACGCGGCGAGGGCGGGTGCGAGGTCCGCGTCGGTGCGCTCGCCGCCGGGGTCGACCGTGCTGCGCAGCGTCCCCTCGAAGACGCCGGAGTGGTGCGAGGCGACGAGCAGGTGCCGGCGTCGACCCTCGACGGACAGCTCGTGCAGGTCGACGTCGCCGAGTCGCGCCCGGCCCGACGTGAGCGTGACCTCGCCCGTGAGCACGGCCATGAGCGTGTCGGAGACGGCGGGGTCGTCGATGCTGACGGCGACCAGCTCGTCGGCCGAGGTCCGCAGGTCCAGCCCCCGCAGGGGTCCCACGACGGCCGACTCGAGCACGAGGCCGGGGCGGTCCTCGGACGGTCCGCGACCGCCGGGGGTGAGCACACGGGGGGTGCTCAGGAACTCCACGATGCGTCCGGCCGAGGCCCGCGACGCCGCGAACTGCGCGCTGACGTCGCCCAGGCCGCGGATCGGCTCCGCCAGGAACTGGGTCAGGCCCACGAGCGCGATGAGCTGACCGAGACTGATGGTGCCGTCGAGGGCGCGCTCGCCCGCCACGACCGCGACGACGGCCAGCAGGATCCCGCTGAGTGCGGTGGTGAGTCCGGCCAGGTAGCCCCAGGAGCGGGCCACGGCGATGGTGTCGTCGCTCGCCCGCCGGCTGGCGGACCGGTATCGGCCGAGAGCGACGTCCTCACCGCCGATGCCCTTGAGCGGGCGCAGTCCGGTCAGCACGTCGGCGGCCACGCCCGAGGCGGACGCGGTGCTCTCCTGCTGGCGGCGGGTGCGCCGGGCCACGAGGGGCGCGAGCGCCTGGATGACCAGCAGGACGCCGGGCACGCCGAGCAGGATCACCAGACCGAGCACGACGTCGACCGACAGGACGTAGACGGCCGTCGCGACGACGGCCACGAGCGATGCGAGCGCGTAGCCGAGCTGGTGCAGCACGGACGGGACGAGCTCGGCGTCCGACGTCGCGATCGAGAGGGTCTCGCCGGCGAGGCGGTCGGTACGCGCGCCGCGCGGGTGCAGCACGTGGGCGGAGACCTCCGCGCGCAGGAGGTGCGCCTCGGTCTGGATGCCGCGCACGATGAACCGAGCGCCGTAGCGGTACCCGTTGCTCAGGACGAGGAAGAGGGCCACCAGGACGCCGAGCGTCCAGGCCAGGTCGACCAGCGTGCCGCCGTCCACGGCCTGGTCGACGACCAGGCCGATGACGACCGGCACGAGGGTCTCGCAGAGCTGCCAGACGACGAGCAGGGAGTAGCCGGGAACGAGCCGGCGCGCCTGGCGACGCACGCTCCGACGCAGCAGTGCACCGGCCCCGGCGGGCGGGGTGCGGTCGTCCGGATCGGTCCCGGGGGCCTCGGCCCGCGCCCTCGTGCTCGCCACGAGGTGAGGCTACCCTCACCCGGCCGGGTCGCGGTGGCCCGGTCGGGTCCTGCGCCGACCTCAGACCCCGTGGGTGGTGCGGGGGTACTGCGCCGACACGTCGGTCATGACGTTGACGAGGTAGGGCACGCCCGACGCGAACGCCCGGTCGATCGCGGGACCGATCTCGGCGGGGTCGGTGACCATCTCGCCGCCACCGCCGAGCGCCGTGACGACCTGGTCGTAGCGCGTGTTCGGCGCGAGGTCGGCGGCGACGTCGTAGCCGTAGAGCATCTGCATGGGGCTCTTCTCCAGCCCCCAGGCGGAGTTGTTGCCCACGACCATGACGACCGGCAGGTCGTGACGCACCAGGGTGTCGACGTCCATCAGCGACATGCCGGCCGCGCCGTCGCCGAACAGCACGACCACCTGGCTGGAGGGCCGCGTGATGCGGGCGGCCATGGCCGCACCCATGCCGGCGCCGAGGCACCCGTACGGTCCCGGGTCGAGCCAGCCACCGGGGCGCTGCGGCTCCACGAACTTGCCGGCGAACGACACGAAGTCACCGCCGTCGCCGATGACCACGGCGTCGTCGGCCAGGCGGGGGAGCAGCTCGCCGTAGATGCGCGCGGGGTGGATGGGGTCGCTCTGCGAGCCGAGGAGGTCGACGTCGCGTGCGGCGGCAGCGGCCACGACGTCCTGCAGCTCGCTCAGCCAGGGCGTCCAGTCCGGGCGCGCACCGGAGGCGGCCTGGAGGGCTGCCAGGATGCCGTCGAGGACGGCGGTGAGGTCGCCCGAGGCGGAGGCGGCCAGCGTGGCGTGCGTGGACAGCTGGGCGGGGGAGTCGGCGAGGTGGACCACGCGGGCCGGGGTGGCGCCGTCCTTGCCGCCGAACACGCCGTAGCCGAGGCGGAAGTCGAGCGGGGTCCCGGCGACGACGACGAGGTCGGCGCCGCTGAAGGCCGCCGATCGGGCCTTCGTGACGAGCTGGCGGTGCCCGCCGGGCAGGATGCCGCGACCCATGCCGTTGGCGATGACGGGGATGCCGGTCTCGGCGGCGAAGCGCTGAGCCGTGTCCTCGGCACCGTCGGCCCAGACGTCGGTGCCGAGCACGAGGACGGGGCGACGCGCCTCCTGCAGGAGGCGACCGACGCGGGTGAGGTCGTCGGTGTCGGGATCGAGCCGGGGCCGCTGGAGCCCGGTCTGCGCCGCGACGGGGCCGGAGTTGAAGAACTCGTCCATCGGGACGTCGACGAAGGTGGGGCCGCGGTGCGAGGACCCGGCGCGGGTGAAGGCCTCGTGGACGGTGGGGGCGATGTCGCCGACGGTCCGGGCGGTGGAGGCCCAGGTGGAGACCGTCTCGAAGATCGGCGGGTGGTCCAGCTCCTGGAGGGTGCCCATGCCCCAGCGGGCCTCCGGCGCGCGTCCTCCGATGACGACCAGGGGCGAGCCGGCGAAGTGGGCCTGGGCGACCGGGCTGACGCCGTTGGTGACGCCGGGCCCTGCCGTCAGCACGGCCAGGCCGGGGGTGCGGGTGAGCTTGCCGACGGCCTCGGCGGCGAACACGGCGGTGGGCTCGTGGCGGACGTCGATGATGGGCATCGGGTCGGCGGCGGTGACCGCGGCGTCGTACATCGGGAACACGTGGGCGCCGGAGAGGGTGAACATGGCCTGGACGCCGTGGGCGCGGGCGACCTCGAGCGCGTGGACGCCCCCATGCGCGGAGCGCACTTCGTCGGCGCTGGGCGCGGAGCGCACGTCGTCGGCGCTCTGGTCGTTCCCGGTCTCGGTGGGGGCCCCTGCGGTGTCGTCGTTCTGTGACATGCGGCGCACGCTACTGCACGGGGGTGTCGCCCGCCGGGCCGTCGACGGGACGGGCCCGGGTGGTGGGGCGGTAGAGCCAGGGGCTCTCCCCGCGGATCTGGTCGAGCACGGCCAGCAGGAGGTCGGCCCGGTGGGCCGGCTGCTCGGCGAACAGCTCGGCGTCGCCGCGCAGGTCGGCACGCCCCTGCACGCCGAGGGCCAGCTGGAGGTGGAGGGCGCGCAGGAACGACGACGCGTTCTTGGCGGTCGGGGAGGGCCACTCATCGTCGAGGTGACCGCGGGTCCGCGGTGCCTTGATGCCGGCGCCGAGCCGGGCGAGCCAGGGCTCGACGATGCCGGGGTCGAGCGCGTTGCGGTGCAGGAGGGTCATGACGGCGTAGGCGAGCCGGTCGTCCTCGCCGTGGCGCCAGCCGTAGGCGGTGGGGGTGAGCACGCGGTCGGCGATGACGTCGAGCAGGACGGTCAGCTCGAGACGGCCGAAGTGGCGGGAACGGGCGAGGGCCGCGAGCAGGTCGGCTCCGTGGGCGACCGCGTGGGCCCACCCCTGCTCGGGGATCCAGCCGCGGTGGTCGAGCTCGCGGACGTACCAGCTGGTGGCGAGGTCGCCCCACCCCAGGACGGTCGTGGCGGGGAGCAGGTGCTCGTCGTTGTCCCGCCCGATGATCTCGGCGAGCATGAGGGCGCTGTAGGACCGGCGGATGACGGAGACGTCGCCGTCGTGGCCGAGGCCGTACCGCAGCCCGGGCGCGACCCCGTCGCCCAGACCGGCGAGCAGGCCGTCGTACACGCCGGTGGCGATCCAGGTGGTGAGCAGCGGGTAGGCGAGGTCCTCGCGCAGCCGCGGGTTGGGGTGACCGAGCATCTCGACGAGCTCCACGGTGGACTCGTCGAGGGAGCGGTCGAGCGGCACCTGCATGCCGGTCTTCATGACGGACTGCCAGTAGGCCTCGGACATCTCCTTCATCGTGCCAGACGTCGGACGGCGACCGGCGGACGGGACGGCGGGCCCGCAGCCGTCGATAGGCTGGGCGGGTGCCGACCCTCGACGACATCATCCGGTCACAGACGACCCTGGGGCCGGACGACGTCGCGTGGATCCAGGCCCTGGTGGCGGACTGGCAGATCCTGGCCGACCTCTCCTTCGGCGACCTCGTGCTGTGGGTGCCGGACGCGGAGTCCAAGGGCCTGTGGGCCGTGGCCCAGATCCGTCCCACGACGGTGGCGACGACGCTGCTGGAGGACGTCACGGGGACGTTCGTGCCCGGGGAGCGGTCACCGGCGGCGGCCCGGGTGCTGGCCGGGCAGGGCGCGCAGGACGATGACGACACCGCAGTGGCCGACGGTGTGCTCGTGCGCGTGGTCCCGGTCCGGCGAGAGGAGCGCACGATCGCGGTCCTGGCGCTGCGCAGCGGGGGTGGTGCGCGGGCCACGAGCCAGCTGGAGGTCACCTACCGAGCCGCGGCCGACACCGTCGTCTCCATGATCGGGCGGGGGGAGTTCCCGACGCCGGGGGCCCGGTCCGAGCTGGCCGACGCGTGGCGGGTGGGTGACGGGTTCATCCGCACCGCAGCGGACGGCACGGTGCAGTACGCCAGCCCGAACGCGCACTCGGCGTACCGTCGTCTCGGCCTGACCGGGGCCCTCCAGGGTGCGGACCTCGCGGAGGTCACGGCAGCGTGCGTGGGGCGCACGCCCACGGACCTGAGCACCGCCGCGGCCCTGGGGGGATCGTCGCCGGCCGAGGCCGAGGTCTCGGGGGCCGAGGCCACGCTCCTGCTCCGTGTGATCCCGCTGACCGCGCCCGGGCGGACCAGGGCTGCGGGTCGTGATGGGGCGGGTCGTGATGGGGCGGTGGTCCTGCTGCGCGACGTCACCGAGCTGCGGCTGCGGGAGAAGCAGCTCGTCTCCAAGGAGGCGACGATCCGCGAGATCCACCACCGGGTGAAGAACAACCTCCAGACGGTCGCGGCGCTGCTGCGCCTGCAGGCGCGACGCATGGACGTGCCCGAGGCGCGGGCAGCGCTCGACGAGGCCGTTCGCCGGGTGGGGTCGATCGCCTTGGTGCACGAGACGTTGAGCCAGGGCTTCGAGGAGACGGTGGCCTTCGACGACATCGCCGACCGTCTGCTGCGCTCGGTGCTCGACGTCGGCGGGCCCCAGGTCCGCGCGGAGCGAATCGGGAGCTTCGGCCTGCTGCCGGCGGAGGTCGCGACCCCCTTGGCGATGGTGCTGACCGAGCTGGTGCAGAACGCGGCGGAGCACGCCTTCCCGGGCGGGGCGGGGCGGGTGACGGTCGCGGTGAACCGGATCCGGGAGCGGGTGAGGATGCGGGTCAGCGACGACGGGACCGGACTGCCGGCCGACTTCGACCCGTCGCGCAGCCTCGGCCTGTCGATCGTGTCCACGCTGGTCGAGTCCGAGCTGGGCGGCACGCTGGGCTTCGAGTCACGGTCCGGCCGCGGCGCCACGGTGACCATCAGCATCTCGCTCTGACCGACGGCTGCGGGTCGCGGGCGGAAGCAGCCCGCTGGATCGTCCCACGCCAGTCGGGCCGGCTCGGGAGCCACGTTCGGGCCCCGGACGCCGAGAACCCCGTACCCGACGCGGGTACGGGGTTCGGACGCGTGCTGCGCGGAACGACTTCAGGCGGTGCGGATGCGTGCCCTCGCGTTGCGACGCTTGAGGGCACGACGCTCGTCCTCGCTCATGCCTCCCCAGACGCCATGGTCCTGACCGGACTCCAGTGCCCACTGCAGGCACTGCTCACGGACGTCGCAGCGGCGACAGACGACCTTCGCCTCCTCGATCTGCAGGATCGCGGGGCCGGTGTTGCCGATGGGGAAGAAGAGCTCGGGGTCTTCATCGAGACATGCGCTGTGGTGGCGCCAGTCCATGACGACAGCTCCTTCCCTTGTGTGAGTGCGAACACACGAAAACGCCGGCGAGGCCGGCGCGCGCGTTCACTTCATCGTTTCAACAAAAACCTCTGGGCACAAGGGATAGCGCGGCGGGTCCGTGTCGGGTCAGTCACACAGGTCATACCAGTTGCCTGCGCGGGGCGGTCAGGGGTGCTGGTCCTACGCTGGTGCCGTGACGTCGAACCCCGATCCCTCACCCGCGGACGAGCCGTCGGCGTCGTCGCCCGGGCAGACCTCCGCCGTGCCGCACGGCAGGGCCAGGACGCTGCTGGTCGTCGCCGGAGTCGTGGTCTGCGCGCAGGCGCTCGGCCTGCTGGTGATCGCCGCGCTCGAGCTGCGGTCCGTCGAGGCCGACCGGGTGGGTCTGGGCGTGAGCACCGCCGGGTTCCTGGGGGCCTTCGGGGCGCTTCTCCTGGTCGCGGTGGTGCGGATCCTGGCGGGGCAGACCTGGCCGCGGGGCTTCCTGGTCTTCTCCCAGCTGCTGTGCCTCGTGCTCTCCTTCAACTTCCGGGGTGACGCGGCATGGATCACCCCGACCATGGCCGTCGGCGCCCTGGTCGCGCTCGGCTGCCTCGTGTCGCCACCGGTCACCCAGGCGCTCGGTGGCCACGACCCCGTGTGAGAGACTCGTCGGCGGGCATCACCTGCCGTCTCCCCGCGTCCGCGGGCCCGCCGTGCACCTACCGGTCGCGGGCCGCGTCGACGCTCGTTCCGCGAGATCCTGCCCCCTTCGAAAGAGAAGACAACCGCCATGGTCGCCCCCGACACCAGCACGCCGTTCGAGGCGTTCGATCCCGACGACCCGGTCTTCGCGCTGCACCGTGGCGGGAAGATGCAGGTGGCGTCGACCGTGCCGCTGCGCGACGCCGACGACCTGTCGCTGTCCTACACGCCCGGCGTCGCCCGGGTGTGCGAGGCGATCGCGGCCGACCCCGACATGGCCCACGACTACACCTGGGTCTCGAACACGGTGGCCGTGGTCACCGACGGCACGGCGGTGCTCGGGCTCGGTGACATCGGCCCGGCTGCCTCCATGCCCGTCATGGAGGGCAAGGCCGTGCTGTTCAAGCAGTTCGGCGGGGTCGACGCGATCCCCGTGGCGCTGGCGACCACCGACGTCGACGAGATCGTCGAGACGGTCGTGCGGCTGGCCCCGACGTTCGGCGGGATCAACCTCGAGGACATCTCGAGCCCGCGATGCTTCGAGATCGAGCGTCGCCTGATCGAGCAGCTGGACATCCCGGTCTTCCACGACGACCAGCACGGCACCGCCGTCGTGACCCTGGCGGCGCTCATCAACGCGGTCCGCCTCACCGACCGCGACATGCAGGACGTGAAGGTCGTGATCTCCGGTGCGGGAGCCGCCGGCGTCGCCATCACGCAGATCCTGCGGTCGGCCGGGGTGCACCGGATCAGCGTCGTCGACCGCCAGGGCGTCATCCACCCCGGCCGCGACGACCTGAACAGCGTCAAGCAGGTGCTGGCCGAGCAGACGGCCGACTGGGCCCGCCCGGGCACGGTCGGCGACGCGCTCGAGAAGGCCGACGTGTTCATCGGCGTCTCGGGCGGCACGATCCCCGAGGAGGACGTCGCCCGGATGGCGCCGGACGCCATCGTGTTCGCTATGGCGAACCCCAACCCCGAGGTCCACCCCGACGTCGCCCACCGGCACGCTCGGGTCGTGGCCACCGGGCGGTCGGACTTCCCGAACCAGATCAACAACGTGCTCGTCTTCCCGGGCATCTTCCGGGGTGCCCTGGCCGTCCGTGCCACGGCGATCTCCGAGGGCATGAAGCTCGCGGCCGCCCACGCCATCGCCGACCTCGTCGGTGACGACCTGAGCGAGTCCTACGTCATCCCGTCGCCGTTCGACCCGCGCGTCGCCGACGTGGTGACCCGAGCCGTCACCGAGACGGCCCGTCGCGAGGGCCTCGCCCGCCGTCCGTACTGATCAGCCCACCCCGAGGAGTCGCATGTTCGCCGTCTACGCAGGTCAGATCAACCCGGAGAACCCGCTCGACGGGCTCGTGGTGGGGGAGCGTCCCGACCCCGAGGTCCCCGAGGGCTGGACGACCGTCACGGTCAAGGCCGCGTCGATCAACCACCACGACGTGTGGAGCCTGCGGGGCGTCGGCCTGCGCGAGGAGTCGTTGCCGATGATCCTCGGCTGCGACGCCGCGGGGCTCGACGAGGACGGCAACGAGGTCCTCGTGCACGCCGTCATCAGCGACCCGTCGTGGCGGGGCGACGAGACGCTCGACCCCAAGCGGTCGTTGCTGTCCGAGCGCCACCAGGGCACCTTCGCCGCGAAGGTGGCCGTGCCCGCGCGCAACGTGGTGCCGAAGCCCGCGGGTCTGTCCTTCGCCGAGGCCGCGTGCCTGCCGACGGCGTGGCTGACGGCCTACCGGATGCTGTTCACGCAGTCCGGTCTCAAGCAGGGCGACACCGTCCTCGTCCAGGGGGCGGGCGGCGGGGTGGCCACCGCCCTGATCACGCTGGCCCGCGCGGCCGGGTTCCGGGTCTTCGCCACGAGTCGTGACGAGGACAAGCGCGCCAAGGCGCTCGAGATCGGCGCCCACGAGGTGTTCGAGTCCGGTGCGCGCCTGCCCGCCAAGGTCGACGCGGTCATGGAGACGGTCGGTGCCGCCACGTGGTCGCACTCGGTCAAGTCGATGCGACCGGGCGGCACGATCGTCATCTCCGGTGCCACGTCGGGTGACGCGCCGAAGGCGGCCGAGCTGACCCGCATCTTCTTCCAGCAGATGCGCGTGCACGGCTCGACGATGGGGACGCGCGACGAGCTGCACGCCCTGGCCCAGTTCATGGACGTGACCGGCACCCGTCCGCTCATCGACAGCGAGATCCCCATGGCGGACGCGGCCCAGGGCCTGCAGCGCGTGGTCGACGGCGACGTGTTCGGCAAGATCGTCCTGACGCTCTGACCCTGGCGCCGGGTCGGCTCAGAGGACCCCTGCGGCGAGCAGGAGACCCGTGGCACCCAGCAGCAGCACGAGGAACAGCACGTTGACCACGGTGAACAGGCCGAGGAAGGCGCGCGTGCCCTCGGGCCGGAGCTGCTGGTAGCGGCGCAGCGTGATCAGGCTGGCCAGCGAGGCCACGATCGTGCCGACGCCGCCGATGTTCACGCCCAGCAGCAGGGCACGCCAGTCATCGGTGAACGGTGCGAACAGCAGGGCCGTGGGGACGTTGGAGACGAGCTGGCTGCCGGCCACGCCCCAGAGCAGCACGTGCTCCTGCAGCAGGTCCTGCAGGAAGCCGCTGGCCTGGGGGACCCGCTCGAGGTTGCCGGCGAAGACGAAGAACAGCACGAACGTGGCCAGGAGGCCGTAGTCGACCGAGCGCAGCGCGCGGACGTCGAGGACCGCGACGACCGCTACGACGACGAGGCCCGCCCAGACGGGGAGCGCTCGGACGACGATCGCGACGGCCACGACGAAGAGGACGAGGTGCACGGCGGCGGGGCGCCAACGGACCGACGTGCGTTCGGTGACGGGCGAGATCGGGGCGTTCGGCACCAGCAGGCAGGCGCCCACCACCAGCACCAGGGACACTACGAACGGCCAGACCATGACGCCGACCAGCTGGCCGACGGACAGGTGGAAGTACTGGTAGAGGAAGAGGTTCTGCGGGCTGCCGAACGGCGTGATCATGCCACCGAGGTTCGCGGCCACCGTCTGCAGGACGAAGACGTAGGCCAGGTGGCGATCGTCGCCGGTGGCGCGCAGGGCCAGCTGGCTGAGCGGCAGGAGGGTCAGCAGCGCCATGTCGTTCGTGATCAGCATCGAGGCGACCATCGTGAGCAGGACCAGACCGAGGACGAGCGCGCGTCGGGTGCGCAGGACGGCCACCACGCCCTGGGCCGCGGCCGTGACCAGGTGGGTGCGGTCGAGCGCGCCGATGACGGTGAGGAAGCACCACAGGCAGACCAGGGTGCGGTACTCCGGGTAGTCCAGGTACTCCCGGCTCGGCGGGACGAGTACGCACGTGAGCAGCGCGAGGGCGGCCGTCGCGGTGAGGAACGGGTTGGCGGTCAGCAGCCGCCGCGTGCGCGAGACCGCCGGCGACTCACTCATCGTCGTCGTCGGCCAGGACGTGGCGCAGGTACCGCCCGGGGGCGGCGAGGTAGGCACGCCAGTGGTGCACCAGGTCGAGGTCGTCCCACGTCGTCTCGCGCAGTCCCCACGGACCCACCTCGAGCACCAGCGCGCCGGGCAGCGAGGCGACGATCGGCGAGTGGGTCGCGCACAGCACCTGTCCCCCGCCCTCGGCGATGTCGTGGAGGGTGCGCAGCAGCGTGAGGCTGGAGGAGAACGACAGCGCGGCCTCGGGCTCGTCGAGGCAGTAGAAGCCGGGGGAGTCGAAGCGTCGGCGCAGCACCTCGAGGAAGGACTCGCCGTGGCTCATGGCGTGCAGGTCGTGACCGCCGACGCCCTCCTGGTACGTGTACCAGCCGTGCATGGTCTCGGCCCGCAGGAAGAACCCCCAGCTGCCGGTCCCGATGCCGCGCTGGAGCGTCAGCTCGCCGTGCAGCGCGGACTCGGTCGGTCGGGTGCGGTGCCAGCCCTGCGTGCTCCCGCCCTCGGGGGACAGACCGTAGGCCATGGCGACCGCCTCGACGAGCGTGGACTTGCCGGCCCCGTTCTCGCCCACGAGGAACGTGACGCCGGGCGCGAGGTCGAGCCCGTCGCGCAGCACCTGCTGCACCGCGGGGACGTCGAGGAGCCAGGGCTCGAGGGGAGGACCGTCGCCGCGACGCTCGGGCCGCACGCGCACCACGGGTGGCTGGTCGAACCTCACGGGCTCAGTCTGGCAGCCCGCACCGACACGTCGCGCTCAGTCCTCGTCGTCGTCGAGGCGGGCCAGCCAGGTCGCCAGCCGCTCGACCGGCACCTCGAAGTCGGGGTGCAGGTCGACGAACTCGACGAGCCGGTCGGCCAGCCACGCGAAGGACACGTCCTCCTCGCCGCGGCGGGCCGCCAGCTCCTCGATGCCTCGATCGGTGAAGTACACGGTTGCTGAGCCTGTCGAAGTACGGTTGCTGAGCCTGTCGAAGTGCGGGTCAGGCGAACGCGGCGTCCATGAGCTCGCGCTGCTCGACGTCGTGCCGTGCCTTCGAGCCGACCGCCGTCGTGGACGACGCCGGACGCGAGACGACCGTGAGCGAGCCGGACGCGACGGCCTCGGGGTAGTGCAGCGCCGCGTCGGGCCACGGGCCCTGGTTGGCCGGCTCGTCCTGCACCCAGCGCACGGCCTTGAGGCCGCTGAACCGGGCGAGCTCGGACTTGATCTGCTCCACCGGACGCGGGTACAGCTGCTCGAGCCGCACGATCGCCGTGGTCGGGTTGTCGCCCTCGCGCTTGGCGCGCTCCTCGAACAGGTCGTGCGCGACGCGGCCCGAGCACAGCAGCACGGTGTCGACGTTCTCGGCGTCCACCGCGTCGTCGCCGATGACCGGGCGCCACTGGCCCGACGTGAACTCGTCCGGCTGCGAGGCCGCGGACTTGCGGCGCAGCAGCTGCTTGGGCGTGAACACGATGAGCGGGCGGTGCTGACCCTCGAGCGTGTGACGGCGCAGCAGGTGGAAGTACGACGCCGACGTGGACGGCTGGGCGATCGTCATCTCGTCGTTCGCGGCAAGCTGCAGGAAGCGCTCGATGCGAGCCGACGAGTGGTCCGGGCCCTGCCCCTCGTAGCCGTGCGGCAGCAGCAGCACGACGCCCGACTTCTGGCCCCACTTGGTCTCGCCGGAGGAGATGTACTCGTCGATGACCGACTGGGCGCCGTTGACGAAGTCGCCGAACTGCGCCTCCCACATGGTGAGCGCCTCGGGACGGGCCACCGAGTAGCCGTACTCGAAGCCGAGCGCGGCGTACTCGCTGAGCAGCGAGTCGTAGATGTAGAACGTCGCCTGCTCGTCGCCGACGTGGGCCAGCGGGGTCCACTCGCTCGCGTCGTTGCGGTCGATGATCGTGGCGAAGCGCGACGAGAAGGTGCCGCGGCGCGAGTCCTGGCCGGCGAGGCGCACGGGGCGCCCGTCGAGCAGCAGCGAGCCCATGGCGAGGATCTCGCCGGTGCCCCAGTCGATGGGGCCGGTCTCGATGGACTGCGCGCGTCGCTGGAGCTGCGGCAGCACCTTCGGGTGCACCGTGAACCCCTCGGGGACCGAGGTGTAGGCCGACGAGATCGCCTTCATGGTCTCCGGCGAGATCGCGGTCTCGAGCGCGCCCTCCTGCTCGGGCTTCTCGGGGTAGTCGGGCGTACGCGTGTACTCCAGCTCGCCCGAGGACGCCTCCTTGACGTCGGCGAAGTTGCGCTCCAGCTGCGACTGGTAGTCGGCCAGGGCCGCCTCGGCCTCCTCGATCGTGATGTCGCCACGACCGACCAGCGCCTCGGTGTAGAGCTTGCGCACCGACTTCTTGGCGTTGATCGTGTCGTACATCAGCGGCTGGGTGAACGAGGGGTCGTCGCCCTCGTTGTGGCCGCGACGGCGGTAGCAGACGAGGTCGATCACGACGTCCTTGTTGAACGTCTTGCGGTACTCGTAGGCGAGGTCGGCGACGCGGATGCACGCCTCCGGGTCGTCGCCGTTGACGTGGAAGATCGGCGCCTGGACCATGCGGGCGACGTCGGTGCAGTACGTGGAGGAGCGCGACGACGACGGGCTGGTGGTGAAGCCGACCTGGTTGTTCACGATCACGTGGATCGTGCCGCCGGTGCGGTAGCCGCGCAGCTGCGAGAGGTTGAGCGTCTCGGCCACGACGCCCTGGCCGGCGAACGCGGCGTCGCCGTGGACGAGCACCGGCAGGACCGGGAACTCGGCACCACGGTTGAGACGGTCCTGCTTGGCGCGGGTGATGCCCTCCAGCACGGGGTCGACGACCTCGAGGTGCGAGGGGTTGGCCGCGACGGAGACCTTGATCGTGTCGCCGTGCTCGGAGCGGAACTCGCCCTCGACGCCCAGGTGGTACTTGACGTCGCCGGAGCCCTGCACGGTGCGCGGGTCGATGTTGCCCTCGAACTCGCGGAAGACCGTGCCGGGGCTCTTGCCGGCGATGTTCACGAGGACGTTGAGGCGACCGCGGTGGGCCATGCCGATGCAGACCTCCTCGAGTCCGTCGGCGGCTGCCTCCTCGCAGATCTCGTCGAGCAGCGGGATCGTGGTCTCGCCACCCTCGAGGCTGAAGCGCTTCTGCCCGACGAACTTCGTCTGCAGGAACGTCTCGAAGGCCTCGGCCTGGTTCAGCTTGAGCAGGATGCGCAGCTGCTCCTCGCGCGGGGGCTTGGTGTGCCCGACCTCGATGCGGTCCTGGAGCCACTGGCGCTCGCCCGGGTCCTGGATGTGCATGTACTCCAGGCCGATGGAGCGGCAGTAGGAGTCGCGCAGCACGCCGAGGATCTCGCGCAGCTTCATGAACCGCTTGCCGCTGCCGCTCGCGAAGGAGCCGGTGGCGAACTCGCGGTCGAGGTCCCACAGCGTGAGCCCGTGCGACGCGGTGTCGAGGTCCGGGTGGCTGCGCTGGCGGTACTCCAGCGGGTTGGTGTCGGCCATGAGGTGGCCGCGCACGCGGAAGGCGTGGATGAGCTCGAGCACGCGGGCCTGGCGGTGGACCTCGTCGTCGTGGCTGACGGCGATGTCCTGGGCCCAGCGGATCGGCTCGTACGGGATGCGCAGCGCGCGGAAGATCTCGTCGTAGAAGCCGTCCTCGCCCAGCAGCATCTGGTGGATGCGACGCAGGAACTCGCCGGACTGCGCGCCCTGGATGACGCGGTGGTCGTAGGTCGACGTGAGCGTCATCATCTTGCTGACGGCCAGGTTCGCGATGGTGTGCTCGGACGCACCCTGGAACTCCGGCGGGTACTCCATGGAGCCGACGCCGACGATGACGCCCTGGCCCTTCATGAGCCGCGGCACGGAGTGGTTGGTGCCGATGCCGCCGGGGTTGGTGAGGCTGACGGTGGTGCCCAGGAAGTCGGAGACCTCGAGCTTGCCGTCGCGGGCCTTCTTGACCATGGCCTCGTAGGCCTGCCAGAACTGGGCGAAGCTCATGTTCTGGGCGGCCTTGATCGACGGCACGAGCAGCTGGCGCTCGCCCTTGGCGTTCTTGGTGTCGATGGCCAGGCCGAAGTTGACGTGCTCGGGCTTGAGCTGGACCGGCTTGCCCTTCTCGTCGACGTCGTAGCCGGTGTTCATCTCGGGCATGGCCGCGATGGCCTTGACCACGGCGTAGCCGATGAGGTGGGTGAAGGAGACCTTGCCGCCGCGGGCCCGGGCGAGGTGATTGTTGATGACGATGCGGTTGTCGAAGAGGAGCTTGACCGGGACGGAGCGCACGCTCGTGGCGGTGGGGACCTCCAGGCTCGCGTCCATGTTGGCCGCGGTGCGCGCGGGCGCGCCCTTGAGCGGGACGCGCTGCACCTCGCCCGGACCGGACGGGGTGGGCGCCGCGGACGCCGCTGCCTTCGGCTCGGCCTTCCTGGCGGCGGGCTGCGCCTTCTTCGCGGGCTCGGCCTTCTGGGCGGGCTCGGGCTTCTCGGCGGCGGGCTGCGCCTTCGTGGCGGGCTCGGCCTTCTTGGTCGCGGGCTCGGACTTCTCGGCGGCGGGCTGCGCCTTCGTGGCGGGCTCGGACTTCGTGGCCGCGGGCTCAGGCTTCGTGGCTGTGGGCTCGGCCTTCGTGGCCGTGCTGCCGTTCGCCGACGGGGCGCTGCCGTTGCTCGAGGCCAGCGCGGCTCCGTCGCCCTCCTCGAAGAACGTCACCCAGGTCTGGTCGACGGAGGAGGGGTCGGCCCGGTACTGGTCGAACATCTCCTCGACGAGCCACTGGTTCGTCCCGAAATCGGGGGTTGACGGGTCATGTGAGGACTCGGCCACGGCCTCGATCGCCTCTTCCGGTTGGTTCCCTGCGCACTGGACACGGTGCGGCTCCAGGGTAGCGCGGAGGGTCCGACGACGAACGCCCGGTTCGACCACCGCGGAGCCGTGCTCTCACCGTGCCACGGCGACGTCGACGGCGCAGCGTCTCGCGAGACTCGAGACGGTGCTCGGCGCAGGCTCAGGACACCGTGACGTGGGCCTCGGCGAGCCCGCTGAAGGTGGCGAGAGCCTGCGCCTCCTCGTCGAGGGCCGACCGGTGTCGCGGCGACAGGGACGCGTCGGTCCGCACCGTGACGTCGAGCCGACCCGCGCCCCCCGAGCGGTTCCAGCTCCCGGCGAGGCGACCGTCGAGGACCAGGATCCCGACCCCGCCCAGGACGTCGTCGTAGCGGGGACCCACCTCGGCTCGCAGGTCGCCGTCGCGCGCGTGGGAGATCAGCTCGTCGAAGTTCGCGAGCAGCATCACCGGCGGGACGTCGACGCGCTCGGACTCGAGGGTGCCGGCGTCGACGTCGGCCCACAGCGCGCGACCCGCGACCTCGACCTCGTGCAGTCCCGCGTCGACGAGGGCGCGCCGCGCCTGCGTGAGCGTGAGGCTGGACCACCAGGCGAGATCGGCGGCACCGGCCGGGCCGTGGCCGCGCACGTAGGTGGCGGCCAACCACGCGCGGGCCGCCTGGGCGTCGAGGGCCGAGGGGGCCAGGGCGACGGGGTGGTACCGGTGCTGGGTCCCGGGGTCGCGACGACCGGCGATCTCCCCGCGCAGCTCCGCTGCCATGACCACGTGGGCCAGGACGTCGCCCCGGGCGGGAAGGCCCGCGGCCGCGAGCCGGTCGGCGATGAGGTCGCGGGTGCACCCCGGCGTCTCCCGGACCGCGGCGGCGACCACCTCGCTCGAGGCCACGAGGGTCGCCTCGTCGACACCCTGACGGCGGACGTGCGGGACGACCTGGGCCATCACGCGGTCGCCCGTGGCGGCCACGACGAGCGGGAGGTCGTCGAGATGCACGTGGTGCCAGGTCGTGCGCAGGGCGTGGGTCCGCACGACCCGGCCGACGTCGAGGTCGTCGAGCACCTGGGCCAGCGTGGCGCCGCACCGCCGTCCGATGCTCCACGGCACCGTGGTGTGCTCCTGCGACTGCACGGCGCCGAGGTGGCGCACGACCGCGACCGGGTCGGCCAGGCGGGTTCCCACGAGTCGCTGCGACCGAAGGCGGTAGGGAGCGAGGGACTGGCGCACGGGGTCATCGTGGCACCGCGCACGGACATCACGGCCCCTCGAGCGGGCTCCGCCGATCTGCGTCAGTGGCCGAGCGCGGCCTTCACGGCCTCGACGACCTTGGCCCCCGCCTTCACGTTCTTGCGGCCGTCGAGGAGGGCCTTGGGCTTGTCGTCGAGCCCACCGGCGACGACCTCGAGGTTCGCGCCGCTGGCCGCCGGGGTCACGGTGGCCAGGTACTCGTGACCCCAGGAGAAGGCGGTCTTGCCGCTCGTGAACGCGATGGTGCGCGACGCGTCGTCGCGCGTGGTGAGGGTGTAGGAGCCGGACTCGACCGTCTCGACGAGGGCTGTGAAGGTGCGGTCCGCGTCGTGCGACGTCGTCACGGCGGTGGTCTTGGGTGCGTGCATGGGGCTGCCTCCCGGTCGTGCCGAGGCTCCTCCCCGACGCCCCCGACGCTAGAGGCGCGCGGATCGGTCGCGGCGCACCGGGGTGGCCGCCGACGCCCGCGGCCGTGGCAGCATCGCGTCATGAGGACACCCGTTCCCGACTACCTCGAGCAGGTGCTCGGCGAGTGCGACGCCGACGACGGTGCCGTCGCCGACTACATCCCCGAGCTCGCCCAGGCCGACCCCGATCGTCTGGCCATCGCGGTGTCCACGCTCGACGGGACGGTGTGGACCGCCGGTGACGCCGGGTCGACGTTCTCCATCCAGTCCATCTCCAAGCCGTTCACGTACGCGCTCGCGATCGCGGACCAAGGTCTCGACGGGGTGCTGCGGACGATCGACGTGGAGCCCTCCGGCGACGCGTTCAACGAGATCTCGCTCGAGCCCTCCACGGGGCGGCCGCGCAACCCGATGATCAACGCCGGCGCCATCGCCGCGCACGCCCTCGTGGAGGGTGACGACGCGGACGAGCGCTTCACGCGGATCCTCGCGCTCTACTCCCGGCTGGCCGGGCGCGACCTCGACGTGGACGAGGCGGTCTTCACCTCCGAGCTCGAGACGGCCGACCGCAACCTGGCGATCGCGTACATGCTGCGCACGGTGGGGACGCTGGAGGCGGACGCACCCGACGTGGTCCGCGGCTACACCCGTCAGTGCTCGGTCTCGGTGACGGTCTCCGACCTCGCTCGCATGGCCGCGGTGCTCGCGGCGCAGGGGCGTGGACCGGACGGGGCGCAGCTGCTCGATCCCCAGGTGAGCCGTCAGGTCCTGAGCGTCATGGCGACCTGCGGCATGTACGACGCCGCGGGGGACTGGCTGACGACGGTCGGGATCCCGGCCAAGAGCGGGGTGGCCGGCGGGCTCATCGGGGTGCTGCCCGGGCAGGTGGGCATCGCGGTCTTCTCGCCTCGGCTCGACCGTCACGGCAACAGCGCCCGGGGCGTGAGGGTGTTCGAGCGGCTCTCGCGCGACATGGGTCTGCACCTGATGGAGGTCTCCGAGGCGGCGCGCTCGGTCGTGCGTCGGTACGTCGATGCCTCCGGCGTGGCGGTGCACGAGGTGGCCGGCGACCTGAGGTTCGTCGAGGCCGAACGGGTGCTGCGCAGCCTGACCGAGGAGCCGGAGGGCGACGGACTCGTCGTGCTCGACCTCGAGCGCGTGCACCGGGTCAACGACGTGGCCCGGCGGATGCTGCTGGAGGGGATCCGGCGACTGCACCTCGACGGCCACGAGGTGCGGCTGGTCGACCCGTCGGAGGCGCTCGGAGAGGGACCGGGAGGGGCCGGACGTGGTCCGGGACCGGACAGCGGCGACGGCTACGCCCCCGAACGCTTCGAGGACGCGGCCGCCGCCGTGCGCGGCTGACTCCGGCCGGTCAGCTCTCCAGCGCGGCGTCGAGCGTGATGTCCTCGACCGACGCGAGGGCCTTGCTGATGGGGCAGCCGACCTTGGCGGCCTCGGCGGCCTCCAGGAAGCCGGCCTCGTCGACGCCGTCCACCTCGCCGCGGACGGTGAGGGCGATCTTCGTGATCTTGAAGCCTCCGTCGGACTCGTCCTTGCCGAGCGAGACGTCGGCCTTGGTCTCGATGGTGTGGACGGTCGCGCCCTTCTGGCCCAGCAGCGCGGTCAGCTGCATGGTGTAGCAGGACGAGTGCGCCGCCCCGAGGAGCTCCTCGGGGTTGGTGGCGCCGCCGCCGTCCTCGGACGAGCGCTTCGGGAATGACATCTCGAACGTCCCGAGGCCCGAGCTGGTCAGCTCGACCTGGCCGGAGCCGTCCTCGAAGCCGCCGTCCCAGGCGGTGCGTGCGGAGCGTGTGGGCATGGGTGACTCCCTTGCGTCGGGTGCAGGTGCTTGCACCGTCGACGCTACGGACGTCGCGGCGGGACGCAAGCCGATCCGCCCGGTGGTCTCACTCCAGCGTGAGGTCCTTGAACCACGAGTCGGTCACGTAGTCGGTCTCCCAGCCGAGCGACAGGTAGAGCTGGTCGGCCGACGTGGGGGAGTCGTCGTCGACCTCGAGGCCGACGCGGTTGCGACCGCGACGGGCGGCGTCGCTGATGACGGCCGCGAGCAGCGACTTCGCGACGCCGCGTCCGCGCGCGTGCCGGTTGACGCCGATGTACTCGACGTACGAGCCCTCGGGCCCGCCGTCCTTGCCGGGCAGCACGGAGCAGACCACGGTGCCGGCGGGCACCTGCTCGCCGTCGTCGTCGGTGACGTAGGCCAGCCACCACTGGTCCCAGCGGTGGCCGGGCTCCTCGCGCATGCGCTGGACGAACTCCGGGAACGACTCGCGGTAGTTGTTGAAGTGGTCCTCGAACGACGTCTCGAGCATGTGGTGCACGGTCTGCAGGTCCGCGGCCACCGGGAACCCGTTCTCGTGCTTCTCGACGGTGCGCACGAGCACGCCCTCGCGGGGCTGGAGCTCCGCGTCCTCCGGCGTGACCGGACGCTCCATGTGCAGCCAGGTGCGGCGCTTGGCGTACCCCGCGTCGCGCAGCCAACCCGCCTGCCGGGTGTCGCCGCCGAACGGGCTCTCGTCGAGCCGGGTCTCGGTGATGCCGCGGATCCGTGCCATGAGGATCGCGACGTCCTCGGCCCAGGCGTAGAGGACGCGGGCGATCTCGTCGACCTCGGCGACGTCGCGGTCGAAGTAGCCCCACACGAGCGCACGCCCCGCCGCGCGGTCGTGCACCGTGATCCAGGCCCGCGGCACGTCGTCGTCACCCACCGCGACGAGCTGGCGTCGGGTCCACGACGCCTGTCCGGCGACCTCGTTCTCGATGCCGGCCGGGTCCACGTGCGCCTCGCCCGTGCCCTGGAGCTCGTCGAGGTGGCGCAGGGCCACGAGGGCCTCCACGTCCCCGTAGGTGGGGACACGGGCGACCCACGGCGCGGGCAGCTCGGGGACGTCGGGCTCGGTGGGCGGCACGTTCTCGTCGGCTGGGCTCATCGAGACACGAGTCTCCCATCTGCACGGTCCTGCGCGCACCGGACCCACACCGACCATGCGTCGTGCGGCCGTGCGTGGTCTGCGCGTGCATCGTTCGGCCGGGCTTCCGCTTCCTGCTGCAGCCGGATCGATCTCCGAGAGTGGCCTCGACCGGAGCAGGGGTCTTCGGGCAGTGGTTCTCCCTTCTCGTGGACCGTCCCACGAAGAGGGAGAATCGCTGACCACCGCACCAGGCAGACACCGCTGAGGGACGGACGATTCTGCCTTCGTGCGCGGAAGGCTCGAGGATTCTGCGTCCACGACCGGATCCCGCCCCGAACGCAGAGTTGTTCGAGCTGCCGTGCACGAACGCAGGACCTTGCGCCGCCCCGAGCCGCGCCCCGCGTGCTCGCTCGACCCGGACCCTCCCGCCGGTCGGGGCCCTTTCGGAGCGCAGGTCCACGCGACACCACAGCGACGCAGCAGCGAGTGACAGACCAGCCGAGGAGACGCAGCGGCGGTTCGGTGCGCTGCCGACCGCGCACCCGCAGGAGGGGCCTGACCTCAGGCAGCACATCGGCGCGAACAGAGCCGTGCCCCAGCGCCCGCGCGCACCCGCCCCGCGGCGGTCAGCGCCAGCCGAGCTCGGGTGCGACGTGCTTCAGGATGCTCTCGACCACGTGGGCGTTGTACTCCACACCCAGCTGGTTGGGCACCGTGAGCAGCAGGGTGTCCGCGGCGGCGACCGCGGAGTCCTCGCGCAGCTGCTCCACCAGCTGGTCCGGCTCGGCGGCGTAGGTCTTGCCGAACCGTGCGCGGCCACCGTCGATGTAGCCGACCTGGTCGTCCCCGCCCGAGCCGCCGAAGTACGCACGGTCACGGTCGTCGACGAGGGCGAAGATGCTGCGGCTCACCGACACGCGCGGCTCGCGGTCGTGTCCTGCCTCCGTCCATGCGTCGCGGAACCGCTGGATCTGCTCGGCCTGCAGCTCGTGGAACGGCACCCCGGTGTCCTCGGTGAGGAGCGTGGAGCTCATGAGGTTCATGCCCTGCTGCGCCGTCCACTCGGCGGTCGCCCGACTCCCGGCGCCCCACCAGATGCGGTCGCGCAGACCGGGGGAGTGCGGCTCGGGCCGCAGCAGCCCCGGCGGGTTGGGGAACATCGGTCGCGGGTTCGGCTCGGCGAAGCCCTCGCCCTCCAGCACGTGCAGGAGGACCTGCGTGTGCTGGCGCGCGAGGTCGGCGTCGCTCTGGCCCTCGCTCGGCGCGTAGCCGAAGTAGCGGTAGCCGTCGATCACCTGCTCCGGTGATCCGCGGCTGATGCCGAGCTGGAGCCGGCCGTCGCTGATGAGGTCGGCCGCTCCCGCGGTCTCCGCCATGTAGAGCGGGTTCTCGTAGCGCATGTCGATGACGCCGGTGCCGATCTCGATCCGACTCGTCCGCGCGCCGACGGCGGCCAGCAGCGGGAAGGGGGACGCGAGCTGCTGGGCGAAGTGGTGCACGCGGTAGTAGGCCCCGTCGCCACCGAGGTCCTCCACGGCCTCGGCCAGCTCGATCGACTGGTGGAGCACGTCGGAGGCGCTGCGCGTGGCCGAGTGCGGCGAGTCCGACCAGTGCCCGAAGGAGAGGAAGCCGATGTTCTTCATGCCCACGTCAAGCGTCGGGGCCGGCCCGACATTCCCTCCGGACCGCTGGTCGTGGTCCGATGTCCTCGTGACCGCAGTCGACGACACCGCTCCCACCGGCCTCCTGCACCTGGTTCCCGCCTCCGACTGGACGGCCGAGCCCGACCGCCCCTACGCGCCGGCGTCGTTGGAGGCCGAGGGCTTCGTGCACTGCTCGCCCGACGTGGCCACGACGCTGGCGGTCGCCACGGCGTTCTACTCCGACGCGCAGCGCCCGCTGCTGGTGCTGCACCTCGACGAGTCCCGGCTCCGGGCTCCCGTCGTGCGCGAGGCCGCCGTCCCGGTGCCGCCGCCGGGGGTGGGGGACGACGTGCTCTTCCCGCACGTGCGCGGGCCGCTCGACCGCGACGCCGTGGTGCGGGTGCAGCAGGTCCTGTGGAGCGGTTCGTCCGCAGTTGACCTCGTGGAGCCCGCACCTGCGATGATGGGCGGCACGGTTCGGGGCACGGATGGGCGTGGTGTGTGAGCGAGACACGATCGGATGCACGGACGGCGGCGACGTCCATGGTGGAGCTGGTGCGCCGCGAGCTGGGTCTCAACGTCGCCTTCATCAGCGAGATCGAGGGTGACCGCCGCACCTTCCGGGCCCTCGTCTCCGACGTCGACCTGCCCATCGAGATCGGCTTCAGCGAGCCGTACGAGGGCACGTACTGCGAGATGATCACGGGCGGGAGGCTCGAGGAGGTCGTCCCCGACACGTCGCTCGAGCCCCTCACCGTCGACGCGTTCCACACCTCCTACCTGGGCATCGGCGCCTACGTGGGTGTGCCGATGACGCGCCGCAGCGGCGAGCTGTTCGGCACGCTCTGCGCCTTCTCGCGGGAGCCACGCCCCGACCTCTCACCCGCCCAGGCGGAGGTCCTGCGGGCCACGGCGGTGCTGATCATGCGGCTGATCGAGGTGGAGGAGGAGGTCGACGGCAGGTTGCGCGACCTCGCCGCCACGGTCGACGAGGCGCTCGACGTCGGGACCAGGATCGACCTGCTGCCCGTGGTCGAGGTCGCGACCGGCGCCGTGGTGGGGCAGGAGGCGGTCGCCCGGTTCGGCGACGGTGTGCCCTTCCGGCGCCGGCTCGCCGAGGCCCGCGAGCTGGGTCGAGGGGTCGAGCTGGAGCTCTCGGTCCTGACGCAGACGCTCGCCGCGGTGGAGGACTCGACCGCCCCGGTGGTCAGCACCTCGTTGTCGGCCGAGGCGCTCCGTGACCCGGCGTTCCAGGCGCTGATCTCGGCCATGCCGCCCTCGCGCCTCATGCTCCGGTTCGACGTCGACGAGAAGATCGACGACTACGAGGAGCTCACCGGCCTGCTGCAGCCGCTGCGTCTGCTGGGGGCCCGGGTGGCGGTGGACCGGGTCGGGGACGGGGCGGCCGACCTGCGCCACATCCTGCTGCTCTCGCCCGACGTCATCCGCATCGACGCCTCCCTCGTCCGGGGCCTCGCCGAGGACCCGAGCCGGCGGGTGCTGGTGGAGTCGATCGCCACGCTGGCCGCCAAGCTCGAGGCCGACGCCGTCGCGCTCGGGGTGTCGTCGGACGAGGACCTGGCCTGGATGGAGGAGCTCGGCATCACCCACGTGGTGCGCGAGTCGTAGCCCTGGACCCTGCCTCGCGCCGACGAGCGGAGGAGCTGGCCGTCCGTATGATCGATCGGGCTCGCGCCTGCGCGAGCCCGGGGCGGGGGCG
>NZ_JANLGG010000025.1:0-17697 GCF_024655735.1 Aeromicrobium sp. 50.2.37 | reverse complement strand
GTTTTGCGCGCTGGGCGGCGGGCCGCCCCCCCCCCGGGGCGCCCCTGCTCTCCTTGTACGAGAGCAGGGGCGCTGCCACCGCTTCGCTACCAGGGGGATGACGGGAGCGGCGCGGGGATGACACTAGGGCCTGGCGACCCCGATCGGGGCGTGCGAGCCGAAGATGTCACCGAGAGTTACCTTTCTCACGCACAGGCCGTCCCGAGCCGACGGGTTCGGGTCAGCGAGGCGGCGAGGACAGCCCGGCGCGCCCCGCCCGTCCGGCCAGGGTCTGCGCCAGCATCACGCGCTCCGGGTCGAGCGAGACGAGGAGCAGGCGGCACAGCTCGGAGAGCCGCGTCATCTGGTCGGCGTCGAGGACGTCGGCGAACAGGCGCCGCACCGTGCGCAGGTGGCCTGGTGCCGCCTCGGCGAGGGTGCGGACCCCGCGCTCGGTGAGGCGTGCGTGCCGGGCGCGCCCGTCGTTCCCGTCGCGGGTCCGTTCGACGAGCCCGTGGGCCTCGAGCCGGCCGACCACGCGCGACAGGCGAGCGGCGGTGGCGTTGGTCTGCGCCGCGAGGTCGGACATCCGCAGCGAGCGGTCGGGCGCCTCGGCCAGCTGGGCGAGCGTGAAGTAGTCGAAGAAGGTGAGCCCGGAGTCGCGGGTCAGCTGGGCGTCGAGTGCGGCGGGGAGCAGCTCGGCCAGGGCGACGAGGTCGAGCCACGCGTCGGCCTCCGCCTCGGAGAGCCACGCGTCGTGAGAGGGCATGGTCCCGACGATACCCGAGTGGTTGTAGGTACAAGTACTCTGAAGGTAGTTGTACCTACAAATATCAAGGAGAGTCCCCATGACCGTCCACGACCTCACGCCGGCGCGCCACCGACAGCGAGTGCGCGGCAGGCCCGCCGCCGACGTGACGAGCGATCGCGTTCCCTCGGCCGCCGCCGAGCGTACGGGCCACATCGCCGCTGCGCTGTGGGGGCTGCTGGCCCTGTCCTACGGGGGAGGACTGTGGCGGCTCGCGGCGCTGCGGGCCGCCGACGTGCCCTCGACCTCGCCGGGCACCGCGATGCTCGGCGCCCTGCTGGCCCTCATGGCGATCGGTCTGTACGTCCTCACCTTCACCAGGGCCCACGCCGCCTCGACGGCCGCTCGAGCACCCGCGACGGGCGGGAGTCGCCCCTGAGACCGTGGCCCACGCGTCGCCGAAGCGCCGTGCGTCGAGGAGTTTGCGATACTCGCGGTATCCGAGGCTGACGGCACGACAGGAGACGACATGTCGATCCAGCACCAGATCAGGTCGCAGGCGGAGGCCCGTGCGGCCAGCACCCTGCGATGGGGCCTCGGGCACGCTCTGCCCAGGGCTGCCATCCGCGGGTCCTCGAAGCGGGGCGACCTGCACGGCCGGCTGATCGAGGCCTCCGACGAGGCCGAGACCTTCGCCCTGTTCGACCAGGTCCGCGCCGGGGGGCCGCTGCACCGAGCGAAGTTCGCCTACGTCACGGCCACCCAGCCGGTGGTCAAGGAGGTGCTGACGAGTCCTGACATGCGGACCGGCATCGACTTCGGGCCGGGCGGACCGCTGGCCAGGGTCAGTGGCTGGGCCTTCCGGTCGGCGCCGCTCGGCCCGCTGACCCCGCCGTCGCTGCTGGTCACCGAGCCGCCGGACCACACCCGGTACCGCAAGCTCGTCACCCGGGTCTTCTCGGTGAAGGCCGTGCAGGGTCTGCGGGAGCGCACCCAGCAGATCGCCGACGAGCTGCTCGACGGCCTCGACCCGACTCGGCCCGTGGACCTGGTCGAGGCCTACTGCTCGCAGCTGCCGGTGACGGTGATCGCCGAGATCCTCGGTGTGCCGAGGGAGGACCGGCACCGGGTCCTGCGCTTCGGCACCGGCGCGGCGCCCTCGCTCGACCTCGGGCTGTCGTGGTCGGTCTTCCGGCGGGTCGAGTCGTCGTTGACCGAGTTCGACCGCTGGCTCGAGCACCACATCGAGAAGGTGCGCCGCGAGCCTGGTGACGACCTGCTGAGCCAGCTGGTCACCGCGCACGACGACGGGGAGGTGCTGACCGACGCCGAGCTCAAGTCCACCGCGGGCCTGGTGCTGGCGGCCGGCTTCGAGACGACGGTGAACCTGCTGGGCAACGGGATCCGGCTGCTGCACGACCACCCCGACCAGCTCGCCGTGCTGCGCGAGGACCCCGCCGTGTGGCCGAACGCGGTCGACGAGGCGCTGCGCCACGACCCGCCCGTGCTCCTCACGGGGCGCATGGCGGCCCGCGACACCGAGATCGCCGGCGACCGGGTGCCGCGGGGATCGATGATCACCACGCTGCTGGCGGGTGCCAACCGCGACCCCGAGGTCTTCGCCGACCCGGCGCGCTTCGACGTGACCCGCGCCAACGCGGGCGACCACGTGTCGTTCTCGTCGGGGCGGCACTACTGCCTCGGAGCGGCGCTGGCGCGCATGGAGGGCGAGGTCGGCCTGCGCACGATCTTCGAGCGGTTCCCGGACCTGCGGCTCGAGCCGGGTGCCACCCGCCGGCCCACCCGCATCCTGCGGGGCTACGCGACGCTGCCGGCCACGCTCGGGTCGTGAGACGGCGACTCGGGCCCGTCCGGCGACGGCCGTCTGGAGGATCCGCACCGCCACCCCAAGGCCAGGGGCCTAGGCTGGATGCTCCGGGAGCTGACGGGAGTCGATGAGTGGGTCAGGAGATCTCCGACGAGCTGGTGCGCGAGATCGGCGGCGAGGTGCTGCGGTTGAGCCGCCCCGCCGTCGTCGCCCCTGCCGGGCTCGAGCTCGACCGCTCGGCGTTCCGGCTGCTCTGGCTCCTGCGCGAGGAGGGCACGGCCACGACCGGCCGACTCGTCGAGATCCTCCAGGTCGAGCAGTCGACCGTGAGTCGACAGGTCAGGTCCGCTCTCGAGCGTGGGCTCGTGACCTTCGAGCCGCAACCCGGTTCGCGGAGCAGACGCGTCCGGGCCACCGATGCCGGGGAGCAGGCGTTCCAGCGTGACCTCGACCGTCGGGGTCGGATCTTCCGCACCGCGCTGGAGCATCTCGGAGCGGACCGGGTGCGCCGGCTCGACGACGATCTCCGCAGGCTCAACGACGCCCTCGAGGCCGCACACGCCTCCGCCCGGCCCTGAGTGCACCGGAGCCTCGCACTCGCGCACGGTCACCCCGACCGACGAGGTCAGGGGGTACGGGCGCGCCTCTCAGCGTGCGACGTGCGTCGGCTCGAGGTGCTCCTCGCCCACGCGGGAGCGCGGCTCCTCCGGCGTCGATCCCGGGCGGACCGTCGGGACGAGACCGGCGAGGAGCGCGCCGAGCAGGGCGGCGCCGGCGCCGATCACGAAGCACAGCGTGAAGGCGCTCTCCGAGGGCACCTGGACGGGTCCGAAGGCCGTCGTCGAGCTGGTCAGCACGGTCCCCATGATCGCTGCGGCGAGCGTGGTGCCCGTCGAGCGGCTCAGGGCGTTGAGACCCACTGCCGCACCGGCCTCGTGCCGAGGAGTCGCGTCGAGGATGAGCGTCGGCATCGCGGCGTACCCGATGCCGACGCCGGACGACGCGACGAGGGAGACCACGAGGAGCTGCCAGGGAGCATCGGTCAGGAACGTGCCGAGCGCATAACCTGCGGCGAGCACCACCGCCCCGATGATGAGCGCGATCTTGGCGCCGTACTTCGTCATGAGCGAGCTCGAGACGGGGGCGAAGACGAGCATCATCAGACCCGCGGGCGCCATCCAGAGGCCGGCGTGCAGGATCGACTGCCCGAGGCCGTAGCCGGTCTCCGAGGGCAGCTGCAGCAGCTGGGGGACGACGATCGACTGCGCCATCATGCCGAAGCCGATCGCGACGGCGGCGAGGTTCGTCATGAGCACCGGGAGCTTGGCCGTGGCGCGCAGGTCGACCAACGAGTGCGGTACGCGCAGCTCGTAGACCCCCCACACGACCAGGACGACGAGACCGCCGGCGATCGCGCTGATCGTTCGGGCGTCTCCCCAGCCCCACGTCGTGGCCTTCGACACGCCCACGAGGAACGCCACGAGGCCCACGGCGAGGCCGAGGGCGCCGCCGTAGTCGAACCGCCCACCAGCCGCGTCCTCCACGTGGGGCACGGCCAGCATCATGAGCACGAGCACCACGACGGCGACGGCGGTGGAGACCCAGAACAGGACGTGCCAGTCGGCGACGTCGGCGATCCAGGCCGACAGCGGCAGGCCGATCGCGCCACCGACGCCGAGCGTCGCGCTCATCGCCGCGACCGAGGTCGACTGCATGGCCGGCGGCGTGATCTCGCGCAGGAGCGAGATGCCGACGGGGATGAAGCCCATCGCGAGGCCCTGCAGGGCACGTCCGGCGAGCATCGGGACGAGGGTGTCGGAGAGGGCGCAGACCGCGGAGCCAACGGTGAGGATGGCTGCGGAGATCACGAGAACCCGTTGCTTGCCGAACATGTCGGCGAGGCGGCCGGTCACGACCATCGAGACGGCGGCGGCGAGCAGCGTGATCGTCACGACCCACGCGGCGTTGCCGGGCGACGTGGAGAGGTACGCGGGCAGCGCGGACTGGATCGGAATGACCATCGTCTGGGTGAGTGCGGCGACCAGACCGCCCGAGCACAGGGCGACGACGGACAGGAGCGGCGGTGCCTTGGCGGCGGTGCGCGCGGTGAACGACATGGAGGACCTTCCTGGATGAGCGACATATGCATCATGCATGTCGTTGCATTTCGAAACAAATCATCCCGCCGAGAGGTGGGTCACGTCGCCGCCACGACGCACGAAGACCCTCGACCACGAGTCGAGGGTCCTGCCGCACAGATGGTGCCCCCGGGAGGATTCGAACCTCCGCTTCCGCCTCCGGAGGGCGGCGCTCTATCCCCTGAGCTACGGGGGCCTGCACGGTGCCGCACGAGGGCGGGACCGATCTGGCCGAGTGCGGTGTGAGCCTACCGCACGGCCGATACCGTGGGACCCGTGCCCACCGTCCTGGTCGCCGACGACACGCAGTCGATCCGGTTCCTCATCCGTACGAACCTGGAGCTCGCCGGGTTCGACGTGCAGGAGGCCGTCGACGGGCTGGACTGCCTGGAGAAGCTTCGCGAGTGGGCGGACCTGGGAGAGCTCCCCGACGTGATCACGGTCGACGTGATGATGCCGCGGCAGGACGGCGTGAGCACCGTGCACGCCATCCGGTCGGACCCCCGGCTGCGAGACCTCGGCGTGGTGATGGTGACCACCCAGAACCACCCCGCGGATGTCCAGCGGGGCGTCAAGGCCGGGGTGGACGCGTACGTGACGAAGCCCTTCGACCCCGACTTCCTCGTGGCCACGGTGCGCGACGTCATCCGCCAGCGCGCGCAGGACTGACGGGGCGGCACGTGCGGGTCGTTCCCGCGGCGCGGCGGGGCGTCGCTGCTCGATAGGCTGGCCGGGTGACTCCCGAGCAGCTCAGCGACGTGATCGTGTCCGCCCTCTCCCGGCTCGCCGACGAGGGTCGTCTGAGCCTGCCCGACGGCGTGCCGACGCAGGTGCGCGTCGAGCGTCCGAAGGTCAAGGAGCACGGCGACTACGCCACGAACATCGCGCTGCAGCTGGGCAAGAAGGCCGGGCTGAACCCGCGCGACCTGGCCACCGACCTGGCCGCCGTCCTCGGCGAGCACGACGGCGTCAGCGCGGCCGAGGTCGCCGGTCCCGGGTTCCTCAACCTCCGGGTCGCCGCCTCGGCCCAGGGACAGGTCGCCGAGAAGGTGCTCCAGGGCGGGGCCTCCTACGGCCGCAGCGACCTCTACGCCGGCCAGAAGGTGAACCTCGAGTTCGTCAGCGCCAACCCCACCGGTCCGATCCACATCGGCGGCGTGCGCTGGGCCGCCGTGGGCGACTCGCTCGGTCGACTCCTCTCCTTCGCCGGCGCCGACGTCACCCGCGAGTACTACTTCAACGACCACGGGGCACAGATCGACCGGTTCGCCCGGTCCCTCCTGGCGTCCGCCCGCGGACAGGACGCACCGGAGGACGGCTACGGCGGCCAGTACATCCACGACATCGCCGCCGACGTCGTCGCCAAGCACCCCGACGCCGCCTCGCTGCCCGACGGCGAGGCCGTCGAGCTGTTCCGCGCCGAGGGCGTCGACCAGATGTTCGCGGAGATCAAGGCGTCGTTGCACGACTTCGGCGTCGACTTCGACGTCTACTTCCACGAGAACGACCTGCACGAGTCCGGTGCCGTGGACCGCGCCATCGCCCGCCTCGACGAGCTGGGCAAGATGTACGAGCAGGACGGCGCGCGCTGGCTGCGCACGTCCGACTACGGCGACGACAAGGACCGTGTGGTCGTCAAGTCCGACGGGCAGGCCGCGTACATCTCCGGCGACCTCGCCTACTACCTCGACAAGCGCGAGCGTGGTTTCGACCGCTGCCTGATCATGCTCGGCGCCGACCACCACGGGTACGTCTCCCGGATGCTGGCCATGTGCGCGGCGTTCGGTGACGAGCCGGGCGTCAACCTCGAGCTGCTCATCGGCCAGATGGTCAACCTGCTGCGCGACGGCCAGCCGCTGCGGATGAGCAAGCGGGCCGGCACGGTCATCTCGCTCGAGGACCTGGTCGAGGCCATCGGTGTCGACGCCGCCCGGTACGCGTTGGCGCGGTACTCCACCGACTCCCAGATCGACCTCGACCTGGACCTGTGGGCGAGCACCACGAACGACAACCCCGTCTACTACGTGCAGTACGCGCACGCCCGCCTGTCGAGCATCCTGCGCAACGCCGCCGACCTCGGCATCGAGCACGGGCTCGACCGGTTCGACCCGGGACTGCTCGAGCACGAGAAGGAGGGCGACCTGCTGCGGGCGCTCGCCAGCTTCCCGGAGGTCGCGGCGCGCGCCGCCGAGCTGCGGGAGCCGCACCGCGTGGCCCGCTACCTCGAGCGGACCGCGGCGGCGTTCCACGCCTTCTACGCCGTCTGCCGGGTGCTGCCCCAGGGCGACGAGGACGTGAGCGACGTCCACCGCGCGCGCCTCGTCCTCGTCGACGCCACGCGCCAGGTCGTGGCCAACGGTCTGGCGCTGCTGGGCGTCTCGGCCCCGGAGCGCATGTGATGAGGTCCCACGAGGCAGGCGCCCTGCACGGACAGGCCGGCGACCGCGGGCCCGCCTGGTTGCGCAAGCCCGACGACGCCGACGCGCTGGTCCCGCACCTGTGGGCCCAGAACGTGTCGAAGGTCGACGGGGTGGTCACCGTCGCGGGGGAGCCCGTCACCGACCTCGCCGAGGAGTTCGGGACCCCGCTCTACGTCATCGACGAGGACGACTTCCGGGCCCGGGCCCGAGCGTTCCGCGACGCGTTCCCCGACGCCGACGTCTACTACGCCGGGAAGGCGTTCCTGTGCGTCGCGACCGCGCGATGGGTGGACGAGGAGGGCCTCAACCTCGACGTCTGCACCGGTGGTGAGCTCGCGGTCGCGCTACGCGCCGGGTTCCCGCCGGCCCGCATCGGCCTGCACGGCAACAACAAGTCGGTCGCCGAGCTGCGTCGTGCGCTCGAGGTCGGGGTCGGGCGGATCATCGTCGACTCGCTCGAGGAGATCGACCGGCTCGAGGTGCTGACCGCCGAGACCGGGCGCGAGGCCGCCGTCATGGTCCGGGTCACCGCCGGCGTGGAGGCCCACACCCACGAGTACATCTCCACGTCGCACGAGGACCAGAAGTTCGGCTTCTCGATCGCCGACGGTGCCGCGCTCGCCGCCGTCCGCCGTGTGCTCGCCGCGCGGCGTCCTGAGGGTGGCGGCCTGCGGCTGCTCGGGCTGCACTCGCACATCGGGTCGCAGATCTTCGTCACCGACGGCTTCGAGGTGGCCACGCGGCGTGTGCTGCGGCTGCACGCCCAGATCGCCACCGAGCTCGGTGTCACGCCGCCCGAGCTCGACCTCGGCGGCGGGTTCGGCATCGCCTACACCACCCAGGACGACCCCCGCTCGCCCGAGGACCTCGCCCGCGGCCTGCTCAAGATCGTCGACGACGAGTGCGCCGCGATGGGTCTGGAGGTCCCGCGCATCTCGGTGGAGCCCGGCCGGGCCATCGCCGGCCCGTCCACGTTCACGCTCTACGAGGTCGGCACCACCAAGGAGGTCGGTCTCGACGGCGGCGCCTCGCGTCGCTACGTGGCCGTCGACGGCGGGATGAGCGACAACATCCGCCCCGCGCTCTACAGCGCCGACTACTCCTGCACCCTCGCGTCGCGCCGGTCCGCATCGCACCCGGTGCTGAGCCGCGTCGTCGGCAAGCACTGCGAGAGCGGCGACATCGTGGTGAAGGACGAGTACCTCCCGGCCGACGTCGCTGCCGGCGACCTGCTGGCGGTGCCCGGTACCGGCGCCTACTGCCGGTCGCTGGCCAGCAACTACAACCACGTGCCGCGGGCTGCCGTCGTGGCGGTCCGTGACGGCGAGGCCCGCCTCGTGCTGCGCCGCGAGACCGAGGACGACCTCTTCACGCTCGACGTCGGCTGAGCGGCTACGGCAGCCCCGCGAGCCTGAGCAGGGCGGTGAGGACCACGGCGATGCCGATGGTCGTGATCACCGACGCCCCGCGCCAGGCGGCCACGCCGGCCGTCGCGACCCCCACGGTGTCGGCTCCGGCGTGCCACCGGTCGCCGTCGGCGAGCACGCTGGTGACCACCAGGGCGGTGAGCAGGGCGGGTGCCATGAGCACGATGACCCCCGTGAACCGCTCCGGCAGGTCCCGACCGCCCAGCAGCACGGGTCCCACGCCCTTCACCGCGGCCGTGGCCAGCGCGAGACCGAGGATCGTCCACCACACCGTGCTCATGCCGGGTCCTGCGAGTCCGGGCCCGGGGGGCCCTGATCGGGAGGACCCTGCTCCCGACGACCCTGATCCCGACGGCCCTGATCCCGACGGCCCTGATCCCGACGGCGCAGCCCCCAGAGGGCGGCGAGCCCGGCCGCCAGCACCGGTGCACCGGGCGGGGCGAAGGGCACGAGGGCGAGGGCCAGCAGCCCACCGACGACGGCCACGCCGAGACGGTTCCGGTCGCGCAGCTCCGGCAGCAGGATGCTGAGGAAGAACGCGGGGTAGATCGCGTCGAGCCCGAACCGCTCCAGGTCGCCGATGAGGTCGCCGCCGAACGCGCCGACCATCGTGCCGACCTGCCAGGCCACCAGCTGGGGTGCCGTCGTCCCGAACAGCCGCCAGCGGTCGAACGTCCCGTCGCCGCGAGCGGCGACCGCCCACGACGAGTCGACGACGGCCTGGCCCTGCAGGCCGCGCCACCAGGCTCGACCGGGCAGCGACGGTGCGAGCGCCACGCCCATGGGCAGGAAGCGCGAGTTCATGAGCGTGCCTGCGGCGATCGCCGCGCCGGCCCCGCCACCGGTCGCGATCACGGCGACGGCCGCGAACTGGGCGGACCCGGCGAACACCACCAGTGACATCACGATGGCCGCGGCCAGGCTGAAGCCGGCCTCGCGCGCCACCACGCCGAAGGACATCGACAGCAGGAACGAGGCGAGTCCGAACGGCACGCCGAGTCTGAGGCCCTCGCGGAAGGAGGACCGTTCGGCCGGGGTCACCGCGTCAGTCTGTCACCGGGGCGAGGCGGGCCGTCAGTCGGCGCAGATGGTCTGGGCGTAGAGCCCGGACTCCTCGTTCGACGACGCCTTGCGACCGTCGACGTCGATGCGGCAGCGGATCGTGGCGTCGGCCGAGGTCTGGGCGCTCGCGAACACGTACGGTCCCGTTCCCTCGTACACGCGGGTGAACACGACGTCCTCGCCGGCCGAGGTGAACGTCCGCTCCTTCTTCGACGCGTCCACGACGGTCGCCGTGAACGGACCGTCGGACGAGAACGTCACCCGGACGGCGACCTGGACCTTGGTGGTGGCCTCCCGGCTCCCCGTCGTGTCCTGCGCCGGGGCGGCCACGGTGGCCGGCCGGTCGGCCAGGAGAGACCGCACGTCGAGCACCGCCCAGACCAGGATCACGCCCACCACCGCGATGGTCACCAGACCCACCAGGGGAATCGGCCCGAGCCCACGAAGCCGACGCTTCAGGCGGCTGGAACGAGAGGACACGCGCACAGAGTAGGCGAACGGGGGACGGCCTCGGGGCCGATCGGGGCCCGAGTCATCGGTGGATCCGCACCATCAGGGCCCGCATCGGTGGATCGTCAACCGCAGACGGCGCTCTGCGGTTGAGGATCCACCGATGGGGGGGACTCGAGCGGCGACGGAGGGGCTGCGTCGGTCACACGAGACCGCGGTGCGGTCCGGACCCCAGTCCGGCGAGCTCGTCGTCGTGGTTGTAGACGGCGCAGCTGCGCAGGGACAGGCAGCCGCAGCCGATGCAGCCGTCGAGGTCGTCGCGCAGGCGCTGGAGGCGCTCGATCCGTTGGTCGAGGTCCTCGCGCCACCGGGCGGTGAGGCGCGCCCAGTCCCGCTTGGTGGGCGTGCGATCGGACGGGAGGGTCTCGAGCGCCGCACCCACCTCCGCGAGGGGGATGCCCAGGCGCTGGGAGAACTGGACGAAGGCGAGGCGACGCAGGACCTCGCGACGGTAGCGCCGCTGGTTGCCGCTCGTCCGCGTGGCGCTGATGAGTCCACGTGACTCGTAGAAGTGCAGCGCCGACACGGCCACGCCGGAGCGCTGCGACACCTCCTGGGGCGTGAGCTGGTCGGTCGGGCGCACAGGGTCTCCTCGCTCGGTTTGACCTCAACCATACTCGAGGTTGTTGCATCAGGGCATGGCGATCGGAGCAGGGGTGGAGAAGGCGCCGACGGCGGAGCCCGTCGCGCTGTGGACGGGGCCCTTGGGCCGGACGACGGTCGGGCTCTTCGCCCTGGCGTTCCTGGTGGCCTTCGAGTCGCTGGCGGTCATCACGGTGATGCCCGAGGTGGCGCGGGACCTGGACGGGCTTGGCGCGTACGCGGTCGCCTTCGCCGCGCCGATCGCCGTGAGCATCCTGTCGCGCACCGTCGCGGTGCCGTGGATCGACCGCTGCGGCCCCGGCCCGGCCCTCGCCGGGGGCGTGGCGGTCTTCGCCCTCGGGCTCCTCGTGTGCGGGACGGCGTCGACCATGACCTGGTTCCTCGTCGGGCGAGCCGTCCAGGGCCTGGGCATGGGCGCGATCGGCGTCGGTCTGTACGTCGTGGTCGCGCGGGCCTACCCGGTCGACCTGCGGCCCCGAGCGCTCGCCGTCATGACGAGCGCGTGGACGCTGCCGGCCGTGGTCGGGCCGGCCGTGGCGGGAGGGCTCGCCCATCTGCTCGGCTGGCGCGCCGTCTTCCTGCTGGCCCCCGCCCTCGCGGTCATCAGCCTCGCCGTCGCCTGGCGGCCCGTCCGCGACCTCGGTGGAGCCGTCGAGACCCCCGACCGGGCCGACCCGGCCGTACGGCGGGTCCCGGTGGCGGCCGCCGCGACGGCCGGCGGTGCGGTGCTCCTGCTCTCCGTCGCGGGTCAGCGCGCGGTCGCGTGGTGGCCCGTCCTGCTCGTGGGCTCGGCGGTGCTGCTCGCGGTGGCGGTCCGGCAGCTCGTCCCGGCACGGACCTGGACCGGCGGACGGGGCCTGCCGTCGCTCATGGGTGCCAGGTCGCTGCTCGCCTCGGCCTACTTCGCCGCCGAGGTCTACGTGCCGCTCGCCCTGGTGGACCTGCACGACGTGCCCGTGGGCCTGGCAGGTGCCGTGCTGTCCGTGGCCGCCTTCACCTGGTTCGCCGGGGCGTGGGCCGTCTCGCGTCCGGAGCGTCTCGGGCCGTACCTGGCGACCACGCAGCGTCGGGCCGCCCTCGGTGCCGGCGCCATCTGCCTGGGCATCCTGGCGGTGCCTCTCGTGCTGCTGCCGCAGGTCCCCGTCGTGCTCGTGGTCGCCGCCTGGGCCGTCGGTGGGTTCGGCATGGGTGCGGCGATGACGTCGTTCGTCACCGAGGTCCTGGCGCGGTCGGCGCCGGGGGAGCAGGCGTCGAGCAGCGCGTCGCTGCAGACCAGCGACTCCGTCGCGGAGTCCACCGCGCTGGCGCTGGGCTCGGCGGTGTTCGCCTCCGTCGTGGTGCACGGCGTGGGCGCCGCCGTGCTCGCGGCCTTCGCGGTCCCGGTGGGGTGTGCCGTCGCCGCCCTGGTGGTCCTGCGTCGCGGCTTCACCTCCTGAGGGGTCGTCCGTGCGGGGTCGAGTCTCACCACGACCCACTGCGGCCCGGGGCGCGGTGCGGCGCCGATAGGCTGTCCGCGTGACTACCGCACCCGCCGCCGCCCGACCCCTCAAGGTCGCCCTGCTGGGCTGCGGCGTCGTCGGCTCCGAGGTCGCACGCCTGCTGACCCGTGACGGCGACGAGCTGGCCCGGCGGATCGGTGCGCCGATCGAGCTCGTCGGCATCGCCGTCCGGCGCCTCGGGCGCGACCGCGACCTCGACCTCCCGACCGACCTCTTCACCACCGACGCCCTCGCGCTCGTGTCCCGGGGGGACCTCGACGTCGTCGTCGAGGTGATCGGCGGCATCGAGCCCGCCCGTGAGCTCATCCTCGCCGCGCTCGAGCACGGAGCCTCCGTGGTCACGGCCAACAAGGCCCTGCTGGCCGAGGACGGCGCCCACCTGTTCGAGTCCGCCGAGAAGGCCGAGCGTGACATCGCCTTCGAGGCCGCCGTCGCCGGCGCCATCCCGATCGTCCGCCCCCTGCAGGAGTCCCTGGCCGGTGACGCCGTGCAGCGGGTGCTCGGGATCGTGAACGGGACGACCAACTTCATCCTCGACGCCATGACCACCACCGGGGCCGGCTTCTCCGAGGCGCTCGACGAGGCTCAGCGGCTCGGCTACGCCGAGGCCGACCCGACCGCCGACATCGAGGGCTTCGACGCCGCGGCCAAGGCCGCGATCATCGCCTCGCTGGCCTTCCACACCCGCGTCACCATCGGCGACGTGCACCGTGAGGGCATCACCGACGTGACCGCCGGCGACGTCCGCTCCGCCGACGAGATGGGCTGCGTGGTCAAGCTGCTGGCCATCTGCGAGAAGATCCAGACCCCCGACGGCCCGGCCGTCTCGGCGCGCGTCCACCCCGCGATGATCGCGAAGAGCCACCCGCTCGCCAGCGTGCGCGGCGCCTACAACGCCGTGTTCGTGGAGAGCGAGTCGGCCGGACGCCTGATGTTCTACGGCCCGGGGGCCGGGGGAGCGCCCACCGCGAGCGCGGTCCTGGGCGACGTCGTCTCGGTGGCCCGCAACCGCCGCCAGGGCGTGCACGGCCCGGGCGAGACCTCCCACGCCGACCTCGAGGTGCTCGACGTCGGCCGGGCGCGCACCCGCTACCACGTGTCGATCGACGTCGACGACCGCGCAGGCGTGCTCGCGTCCGTCGCCGACGCGTTCGCCGGCTTCGACGTCTCCATCAAGACGGTTCGCCAGGAGGGCCACGGGTCCGACGCGCAGCTCGTCATCGTGACCCACGAGGCCGACGACGCCGCCCTGGCTGCGACGGTCGAGGCCGTGCGCGCGCTCGACATGGTGCGCGACGTGACCTCGGTCATGCGCGTGGAGGGTCTCGACCAGTGAAGGGAGCACACTGATGGCACAGCCGTGGCGTGGAGTCGTCGAGGAGTACCGGGAGTGGCTCCCGGTCGACGAGCACACCCCCGTGATCACGCTGGGGGAGGGCGGGACACCCCTCGTGCACTCCACCTGGCTGTCGGCGCTCGTCCAGGGCGACGTCTGGCTCAAGGTCGAGGGGGACAACCCCACGGGGTCCTTCAAGGACCGTGGCATGACCGCGGCGATCTCGGTCGCCCTCGGTGAGGGCGCCAAGGCCGTGGTGTGCGCCTCGACCGGCAACACGTCGGCGTCCATGACGGCCTACGCCGCACGGGCGGGCCTGACCCCGATCGTGCTCGTCCCGCACGGCAAGATCGCCACCGGCAAGATGGCGCAGGCGGTGATGCACGGCGCCGAGGTCATCCAGGTCCGTGGGGGCTTCGACGAGTGCCTCCAGCTCTCGCGCGGGCTCGCCGAGGAGTACCCCGTCGCGCTCGTGAACTCGGTCAACCCCGTGCGTCTGCAGGGGCAGAAGACGGCGTCGTTCGAGATCGTCGACGTGCTCGGCGACGCCCCCGACCTGCACGTGCTCCCCGTCGGCAACGCCGGCAACATCTCCGCCTACTGGATGGGCTTCACCGAGTACGCCGACGCCGGCCTCGCCACGCGGCGTCCCCGCATGTGGGGCTTCCAGGCGGAGGGCGCCGCACCGATCGTGCGGGGTGCGGTCGTGCCCCGCCCCGAGACCGTCGCCACGGCCATCCGGATCGGCAACCCCGCGTCGTGGCACCTCGCCGAGGCGGCTCGGGACTCCTCCGGCGGTCGCATCGACGCCGTGAGCGACGAGCAGATCCTCGACGCCCAGCGCAGGCTCGGCTCGCAGGACGGCGTGTTCGTCGAGCCGGCGTCGGCCGCGGGCGTGGCCGGTCTGCTCGCCGCCGCGGAGGCGGGCGAGGTCGAGCCGGGCCTCACCATCACGGTCACCGTGACGGGCCACGGCCTGAAGGACGTCGAGACGGCGCTGTCGGGTGTCGGCTCGGTGGTCGACTCCGTGATCGACGCCGACGTGCACGACGCCGCCGCCGCCGCCGGCCTGGCCTGAGGGCGCGATGACGTCACCCTTCGTCGACCGCCCGGTGACCGTGCGCACCCCGGCGAGCAGCGCCAACCTGGGCCCGGGCTTCGACGCCCTGGGCCTGGCCCTGGACGTGCACGACGAGCTGACCGCCGAGGTGCTGCCCGGTGACGCCCTCGAGATCGTGGTGGAGGGCGAGGGTGCCGACGAAGTGAGCCGCGACGCGGGGCACCTCGTCGTCCGGTCGTTCGACGCCGCGCTCGACCTGATGGGGCTGAGGCGTCCCGGTCTTCGGCTCACCTGCCGCAACGTGATCCCCCACGGCCGCGGGATGGGCTCGTCGTCCGCCGCGATCGTGGGCGGCATCGCGCTCGCCAAGGCCCTCGTCGAGGGGGTCGAGGTGCTCGACGACCGGGCCACGCTGCAGCTCGCCCACGACCTCGAGGGACACCCCGACAACGTGGCTGCCGCACTGCTGGGTGGTCTGACCATCGCCTGGACGGAGGGGTTCGCCGCCGAGGCGCTCCGCCTCGAGGTCGCGGTTCCGCTCACCCTGTTCGTGCCGGACAGCCCGGTGTCGACCGAGGCGGCGCGTGGCCTCCTGCCCGACGCCGTCACCCACGCCGACGCCGCCGCGAACGCCGGGCGTGCCGCGCTGCTGGTGGCGGCGCTCACCCAGGCCCCCGAGCGACTGGCAGCGGCCACCGAGGACCTCCTGCACCAGCAGTACCGGGCGCCCGCGATGCCCGACTCCTACCAGCTCGTGCGGAGCCTGCGCGTCGACGGTGTGCCGGCCGTGATCTCCGGTGCCGGGCCCACCGTGCTCGCCTTCGCCCGCGGTGTCGCCGGGGCCTGCCCCGACGGCTGGCGCGTGCTCGAGGTGGAGGTCGCGGACCGGGGCGTGCACGTCGTCGACACCCCCTGACCCGCACGGGTGCGCGTGATCGGGGCAGGACGAGGGGTGCCGGCCGCGCTGCTAGAGTGACGATCGTCGGTGTGGAGTCCGCTCCCCGACACCGTTGTTCGATCACCCGCCGTCGGCGGGTGGCCGTGGTGCCCCGGTCTTCGCCGGGAGAGTGCCCGGCGCCCCTCCCACCCAGGAAGCTCCCACGTGACCGACTCCCCGAACGACCAGGCCGTGCCCGACACCTCCGGTGCCGCGGCTGAACCGACCACCAAGCCCGCCCGCCGTGCGGGCGGCGCGCTCGGCGGCAAGGTGCTCGCCGAGCTGCGCGAGATCGCGTCCGGTCTCGGCATCCCCGACGCCGCCAAGCTGCGCAAGGGCGAGCTCATCGACGCCATCAAGCAGGCCCGTGGCGAGACCGCCACCAGCGCGGTCCAGGCCGCCCCGGTCGAGCCTCCCGCCGCAGAGCCCACGGGCGAGCGCGGGCCGCGGACCAGGACCGGCGCACGCCGTGAGCCCGCGGCGGAGCAGACGCCGACCGATCAGCAGGACGGCCGTGGCCAGGACGACGCCCCTCAGGGCGGTGCCCCCCACGAACAGGGCGCTGCCCAGGACCAGGACGGACCCAGGAAGCGCGACGGCCAGCGGGCCCAGGGCGCCCCGAAGAACCAGGACGGCCAGAAGAACCAGGACGGCCAGAAGAACCAGGACGGCCCGAAGCAGGGTGGCCGCGGGCAGGGCCAGGACGATGCCCAGCGCTCCGGCGGCCAGAAGAACCAGGGCGCGAAGAACCAGAACGACAAGAACCAGAACGACCGGGGCCAGAACGACAAGGGTCAGAACGACAAGGGTCAGAACGACAAGGGTCAGAACGACCGGGGTCAGAACGACAAGGGCCAGAACGACAAGGGCCAGAACGACGCCGGCCGCAACGACGGCGACGACGAGTTCGGTGGTCGCCGCCGCAACCGACGCGGCCGCAACCGGGGCGGTCGAGGCGCCGACGGTGAGCCCACCTACGCCGACGACGACGTGCTGGTCCCCGCGGCCGGCATCCTCGACATCCTCGACAACTACGCCTTCGTGCGCACCACGGGGTACCTGCCCAGCGAGAACGACGTGTACGTGTCGCTGTCGATGGTCCGCAAGTGGGGCCTTCGCAAGGGCGACGCCGTCACCGGTCAGGTGCGCCAGCCCCGTGAGGGGGAGCGCAAGGAGAAGTTCAACCCCATGGTGCGGGTCGACACGGTCAACGGGATGCCCCTGGAGGACGCTCGTGGCCGGGTCGAGTTCGCCGGTCTGACCCCGGTGCACCCCGACGAGCGCCTGCGCCTCGAGACCGACCCGACGCTGGTCACGACGCGGCTCGTCGACCTGCTCGCACCGATCGGCAAGGGCCAGCGCAGCCTCGTCGTCGCCCCGCCCCGGGCCGGCCGCACGACGCTCGTGCGCGCGGCCGCCGAGGCCGTCACGACGAACAACCCCGAGTGCCACCTCATGGTGGTGCTCATCGACGAGCGGCCCGAGGAGGTCACGCAGCTGCAGCGTGCGGTGAAGGGCGAGGTCATCGCCTCCACCTTCGACCGGCCGGCCACCGACCACACGATCGTCGCCGAGCTCGCCGTCGAGCGGGCCAAGCGTCTGGTCGAGCTCGGTCACGACGTCGTGGTGCTGCTGGACTCCATCACGCGGCTCGGTCGCGCCTACCACCAGGCGACGCCGGCGTCCGGACGGGTGACCGCAGGTGTCGACGCCTCGGCGCTGCACCCGGTCAAGGCGCTGTTCGGAGCCGCTCGCAACGCCGAGGACGGCGGATCGCTCACCATCGTCGCCACCGCCCTCGTCGAGACCGGCTCGGCCGTGGACGAGACGGTGCTCGAGGAGCTCGACGGTGCGGCCAACAGCACCCTGCGGCTCGTCGTCGACGACCGCGGGACGGTCTTCCCGGCCGTCGACGTCACCGCCTCCCGGACCCAACACGAGGAGCTGCTCCTCGATCCGCAGGAGCTCGAGATCGTCGCCGGGCTGCGTCGCGCCCTGGCCGGTCGCGAGCCGCGCGAGGCCCTCGACGCCGTGGCCGAGCGGGTCGCTGCGACCGGGAGCAACGGGGAGCTGCTGCTCCAGCTCTCGCGCACGCCGCTGGCCTGAGGACCCCGGTCGTCGGCCTGAGCGGGCTCGCGGACGCGTCCCGC
>NZ_JANLGG010000024.1:0-58449 GCF_024655735.1 Aeromicrobium sp. 50.2.37 | reverse complement strand
TTATTACCATTAGTTTTCTATTTTATTTTTTGTGGGGGGTGTGGGGGGGGGGGCGCCGCCGCGGCGGCCCCCCACGGGCTCACACTTCTTCGACGCTGGAGGGCTCGCGACGCGACAGGTCGATGCCGAGCTCCTCGGCGGCGCGGAAGAGGTCTTCCTCCGCGTCGCGCATCTCGACCCTCGAGCCGTCGGCCGAGAGGACCTCGACGTTCAGGCACAGCGACTGCATCTCCTTGACGAGCACCTTGAAGGACTCCGGGATGCCGGGCTCGGGCACGTTCTCGCCCTTGACGATGGCCTCGTAGACCTTCACGCGGCCCACGATGTCGTCGGACTTGATCGTCAGGAGCTCCTGCAGCGCGTACGCGGCACCGTAGGCCTCGAGGGCCCACACCTCCATCTCACCGAAGCGCTGGCCACCGAACTGGGCCTTACCGCCGAGCGGCTGCTGGGTGATCATCGAGTACGGACCGGTCGAGCGAGCGTGGATCTTGTCGTCGACCAGGTGGTGCAGCTTCAGGATGTACATGTAGCCGACGCTGATCGGGTCGGGGAACTTCTCGCCGGTACGACCGTCGAAGAGCACCGCCTTGCCGTCGGGGCCGACCATCCGGTCGCCGTCGCGGTTGGGCAGGGTCGAGGCGAGCAGGCCCTGGATCTCGTCCTCGCGGGCACCGTCGAAGACGGGGGTCGCGATGTTGGAGTTCGAGGGCGCCCGGTCGGCGCCGATGGCGCGCAGCCGGTCGGCCCACTCGTCCTTCATGTCCTTGATGTCCCAGCCGGCCTTGGCGACCCACCCGAGGTGGATCTCCAGCACCTGGCCGACGTTCATGCGGCCGGGCACGCCCAGCGGGTTCAGCACGATGTCGACCGGCGTCCCGTCCTCGAGGAACGGCATGTCCTCGATGGGCAGGATCTTGGAGATGACGCCCTTGTTGCCGTGACGTCCGGCCAGCTTGTCGCCGTCGGAGATCTTGCGCTTCTGCGCCACGTACACGCGCACCAGCTGGTTCACGCCGGGGCTCAGCTCGTCGCCGTCGGCCGCGTCGAACACGCGGACGCCGATGACGGTGCCGGACTCGCCGTGGGGGACCTTGAGCGACGTGTCGCGGACCTCGCGCGCCTTCTCGCCGAAGATGGCGCGCAGCAGGCGCTCCTCCGGCGTCAGCTCGGTCTCGCCCTTGGGCGTCACCTTGCCGACGAGGATGTCACCGTTGCCGACCTCGGCACCGATGCGGATGATGCCGCGCTCGTCGAGGTCGGCCAGCATCTCCTCGCTGACGTTCGGGATGTCGCGGGTGATCTCCTCCGGGCCCAGCTTGGTGTCGCGCGCGTCGACCTCGTGCTCCTCGATGTGGATCGAGGTGAGCAGGTCGTCCTGCACGACGCGCTGGCTGAGGATGATCGCGTCCTCGTAGTTGTGGCCCTGCCAGGGCATGAAGGCCACGAGCAGGTTGGTGCCCAGGGCCATCTCGCCCTCGTCGGTGCACGGACCGTCGGCCAGCGGGGTGCCGACCTCCACGCGCTGGCCCTCGGCGACGAGGGGGCGCTGGTTCGTGCAGGTGCCGTGGTTGGAGCGGCGGAACTTGGCCAGGCGGTACGTGGTGTACGTGCCCTCGTCCTCCATGATCTCGACCATGTCGGCCGAGACCTCCTTGACGACACCCGCCTTCTTGGCGGTCGTGACGTCGCCGGCGTCGACGGCGGCACGGAACTCCATGCCGGTACCGACGAGCGGGGCGTCGTTGCGCACCAGCGGCACGGCCTGACGCTGCATGTTGGCGCCCATGAGCGCACGGTTGGCGTCGTCGTGCTCGAGGAACGGGATCAGCGCGGTCGCGACCGACACCATCTGGCGCGGCGAGACGTCCATGTAGTCGACGTCGGCAGCGGGACGCAGCTCGGCCTCGCCACCGCGCTGGCGCACCAGCACGGCGTCGTCGACGAACGTGCTGTCGTCGGTGAGCGGCGAGTTCGCCTGGGCGATGATGTAGCGGTCCTCGTCCGTGGCGGTCAGGTAGTCGATCTGCTCGGTGACCGTGCCGTCGACGACCTTGCGGTACGGCGACTCGATGAAGCCGAACGCGTTGATCCGCCCGTAGGAGGCGAGCGAGCCGATGAGGCCGATGTTCGGGCCTTCCGGCGTCTCGATCGGGCACATGCGGCCATAGTGCGACGGGTGGACGTCGCGGACCTCGTAGCCGGCGCGCTCACGCGACAGACCACCCGGGCCGAGGGCGTTCAGACGACGCTTGTGCGTCAGGCCCGCCAGCGGGTTGTTCTGGTCCATGAACTGCGACAGCTGGCTCGTGCCGAAGAACTCCTTCAGCGCCGCCACGACCGGACGGATGTTGATGAGCGTCTGCGGCGTGATGGCCTCGACGTCCTGGGTGGTCATGCGCTCGCGCACGACACGCTCCATGCGGGCCAGGCCCGTGCGGAGCTGGTTCTGGATCAGCTCGCCGACCGTGCGGATGCGACGGTTGCCGAAGTGGTCGATGTCGTCGGCCTCGACGATCGTGGAGCCCACGGGCGTCTCGAGCTCGGTCTCGCCGGCGTGCAGCGCCACCACGTACTTGATGGTCGCGACGACGTCGTCGATGGTCAGCGTCTGCTGGTCGAAGGCCTCGTCGGCACCCAGCTTCTTGTTGACCTTGTGTCGACCGACCTTCGCGAGGTCGTACCGCTTCGTGTTGAAGTAGTAGTTGTCGAGCAGGTTCTGGGCGGCCTCGCGCGACGGCGGCTCGCCCGGACGCAGCTTGCGGTAGATGTCGAGCAGCGCCTCGTCCTGGGTCTGGACGTTGTCCTTCTCCAGCGTCAGGCGGATCGACTCGTACTGGCCGAACTCCTCGAGGATCTGCGCCTCGGTGAAGCCGAGGGCCTTGAGCAGCACGGTGACGCTCTGCTTGCGCTTGCGGTCCAGGCGGACGCCGACGAGGTCGCGCTTGTCGACCTCGAACTCCAGCCAGGCGCCACGCGACGGGATGACCTTCGCGGTGTAGATGTCCTTGTCGGACGTCTTGTCGGGCGTGCGCTCGAAGTAGACGCCCGGCGAGCGGACGAGCTGGGAGACGACGACACGCTCGGTGCCGTTGATGACGAAGGTGCCCTTGCCGGTCATGAGCGGGAACTCGCCCATGAAGACGGTCTGGCTCTTGATCTCGCCGGTCTCGTTGTTCATGAACTCGGCGGTCACGAACAGCGGGGCGGCGTAGGTGACGTCGCGGTCCTTGCAGTCCTCCACCGAGTACTTCGGCGGCTCGAACCGGTGGTCGCGGAACGACAGGCTCATCGTCTCGGAGAAGTCCTCGATGGGCGAGATCTCCTCGAAGATCTCCTCCAGACCGGACTTCGTGGAGATGTCGGTGCGGCCGGCAGCGAGGGATGCCTCGACCTCGGCCTTCCACTTCTCGCTGCCGATCAGCCAGTCGAAGCTGTCGGTCTGCAGGGCCAGGAGCTCGGGAACCTCGAGCGGTTCGGAGATCTTGGCGAAGGAGATGCGGCGGGGGGCGTTCTTGTCCCCGGTGTTCTGGACAGGTGCGGCGGCGGTGCGCGAGGCGGCCAAGAGGGGTCCTTCCAAAGGCTCGCAAAGGGGTGTCACGGATGGACTGCGCGCATGACTGACGCCCCCAGTCAAGGGGCAACGAGGGCGACGAGGTGGGCGCGAAGAGTCAGTCTAGCCCCCGGGCCCACACGCACGCAAGCCTGGTCCTTGACAAGACGGCCGGTATGGGTCAGAGTATTCGGCCGCCCGCACGGCGAGCAGCGCGTTGGGGCTGCAATGCCAGGCATTCTCGACCACGCGACTGCCGCGGGTCGGCACCGGGCGGAGCGGCCTCGTCCGGGGCGGTCGTCGGTTCAGAGCGCCTGGATGTCGTCGACCAGCCAGCGACCGTCGCGCTCGACCATGGTGAGCTCGACCCGGTTGCCGAACACCGTCGGCACCTGCGACCCGTCGGCGAGCCGGGCCTGGTCGACGAAGAGCAGGACCTTCGCCTCGCTGCGCGTGCAGTCGTCCCCGCACGGCAGCGCGGCGGAGTCGCGGGTCGTGGCCTCGACCTGGATCTTGCGCTGCGGGGCCAGGTCGTTGAGGGCCGGCGAGATGGTCTCGAAGTCCTTCGCGAACGAGGGCGTCATGACGTCCTTGGAGTCCTCGAGGTACTGGTCGAGCTGGTCGTAGCGGTACGTGAAGATCGTCTCCGCCGCCGACGCCGCGGTCTCGGCCGCCTGCGCGTGGGCGCCGTCCACGCCGTGGGTCTGGCGCCACTCGGCCACGCCGCGGTACCCGAAGAACGCGCCGAACACGAGCGAGGCCACCACCATGGCGAGCAGCAGGACCCGGCCGAGCGGGAGACGGCCACGCGGACCGCTCGGCTCCGTCGGCACGCCCGACAAGGTCTCCGTCGTGGTCTCTCCGTCGGTGGCCGTGGCTGCGGCAGCACGGTCCTGACGACGCGCGACGCGCGGAGCCACGCGTGGTGCGGCGACCCGGTCCTCGCCGTGGTCCTGGTCGGCGTCGGTCCCGGCCTCTGCGGGGTCGGCCGCGTCGGCGGCACGGTCCTCGGTCGGGGTCGCCTCGGGTGCGGCAGCATCCGTCGTCGACTCCTCGACGGGCGTGGTCGGCTCCTCGACGGGCGTGGTCTCCTCGCGCGGGGTCGCGCCGGGCGTCGACGTCGCGGGTGTGCCGGGTCGCGCGACGGGCTTCTTGACGACCTTCTTGGCCGGTCCGGGTCGTGGCGCGTCGCTCGGCTTGCTCTCGCCGGCGATGCGGCGGCGCCGGGAGGATCCGTCGTGGGTGCTCACTGGTCGGCCTCCGGCGTCTCCTGGGGCTCCGCGCCCTCGCTCGGGGTGGCGCTCGGCGCCGGCGTGGCGCCCTCGTCCGTGCCGGGCTCGCCCGTGGTCGCGTCGAGTGGCACGACGGTCTCGAACTGGCTCACGAGCCAGTCGTCGCCGCTGCGCGACAGCGTGACCTTCCAGCGGAAGCGACGCTGCACGGCGGCCTCGTCGGCCGACGTCGTGATCGAGGCGTCGACGGCGACGATGGCCACGGCCGAGTCGTCGTCGATGCTGTCGACGGCGACCCCGAGCACGTTGGCGTCGCCGCTCTTCTGGTCCTTGGACTCCAGGGCGCCGAAGACGGCACCGGTGATCCGCTCGAACTCGGTGTAGTAGCCCGGCGTGAGCAGCGGCTTCATCCGCTGCTGGTAGTCCGGCAGGTCGGCCACGTCGTACGTGTTGTACACCGTGGCGAAGTCGTTGACGCGCGCCGCCACGGCGGCGCGGTCGGAGTCCTCGCCACCGTCGCCGAGCACCCGCGGCACCACCAGGCCTGCGACCCCCACGAGCACGCCGAGGACGGCGAGCACGACGAGGATGCGGGAGGTGCGGTGCGCGGTCAGCTGGTCGCCGGTCCGAGCAGGAGCCACTTCCACGAGTCCTTTCCGGCGGCGTCCGCCCCGGTTCCCACGGCGGCCCGGTCACGGTTGATCACGGTCTTGTCGGGCCCGCGCGGGACCTTGTCCTTGACGATACAGCCGGCCTCAAGGTCGAACTGCATGTCGTAGAGCTCCTGCGGCTCGCGCCGCGGGCGCTGCCCGTTGTCGTCCTCGTCGCACGGCTTGATCGCGGCCGGGTCGGCCGGGTTCGTGATGACCAGGCCGAACGTGGCGTCGAACTCGCCCTCGGCCTGCTTGGCCGGGGCGACCACGCTGAACGAGCCCTCGAGCAGGTACGGGTACAGGATCGCCAGCACCCGCAGCGACTTGGCGTTGCGCGCGAGCGGCTCGGTGGCCGTGCGCAGGTCGGCGAAGATCATCTGCAGCTCGGCGGCGTTCTCCTCCACCACGTCGTTGACGAGCGCCGCGCTCGGTGCCCCCTCGTCGACCAGCCGGCGCAGGTCCGGGTCGGCGTCGACCAGCGTGTCCGAGAGCAGCGCGAGGTTCTGGGCGAACGTCGCGAGCTGGGGCTGCTTGTCGATCTGGGTCTGCAGGACGCCCGAGGAGTTGCGGATCAGGCTCTGCGTCACGCCGAGGTTCTCCTGGGCGGCCTCGATGAACTCCGACGACGTGTCGAGGATGCGCTCCAGGTCGGGTGCGGTCCCCTCGAAGGCGGCGCCGAGCTCGTCGACCACGGTCTTCAGGCTGCCGGTGTCGATGCTGGAGACCAGCGAGTTCAGGTTGAGCAGCAGCGTCGTGGTGGAGATCGGGATGTTCGTGTCCGAACGCGGGATGACGGTGCCGGCCTTCAGGTACGGGGCCTGGTTGGAGCGCGGCGACAGGTCGACGTACTGCTCGCCGATGGCCGACTTGTTGGCCACCGTGGCGACCACGTCGTCGGAGATCTTGGGGGCGCTCTTCTCGATGTCGAGGATCACGTCCACGCCGTCGTCGGTGAACTTCAGCTGCTTGACCTTGCCCACCGCGATGCCGCGGTAGGTCACCTCGGCGCCGGCGAAGATGCCACCGGAGTCGGCGAAGTCGGCCGTGACCGGGAAGGTCCGGTCGATGAACAGGCGGTCGAGCTGGGCGTACTTGCCGCCGACGAAGGTCGCGCCGACCGCCACGATGATGGCGAAGATGACGAGCTGGATCTTGGTGAGCCTGGTGATCATCGCGACACCACCGGTCCGAGCACGAGCCGGCCGACGTCCTCGGTCTGCTCGGCCATCAGCTGGCTCGTGGTGGTGACCCGGCAGTTGCCGAGCAGCCCGCAGATCCCGCTGCCACCTGATCCGCCCTGGCCCGAGCTGCTCGACCCCGCCGACGGCGAGGCGCTGGGCCTCGGCGTCGAGCCGGTGAGCGACCCGAGCCCGTCGGTGGGCAGGGACGTGAGGCCCTCGACCAGGTCGACGAGCTGGCCTGCCGGGTCCGTCGCCGTCTCGTCCTGCGCGGGCGCCTCGGCGGTGGCCCCGGCCGGGACGAGCGTGTTGCCGAGCGACAGCAGGCCCTGGACCAGGCTCGTGAGCTGGTTGGTGTTGAGCGACAGGTTGATGTCGAGGTTCATGAAGTCGCCGTAGCAGGCGCCGTCGGCCACGTTCTGGCGGACCGTCGCATCGTTCTGCGTGGAGGCGTCGTCGGGGTTGTAGGCCGTGCAGGGGTTGCTCGCACGGGCGGGGCTGCCGCCGACGATCGCATCGGTGAACGGGAAGCTGAAGATCAGCTGGCTCGCGGTCGCGAGGTCGTCTCCGGCGTTCGCGAGCTCGCGCAGCGTCGGCTCGAGGTCGCGCAGCACCGCCAGCGTGTCGTCCTTCGACCGGCGGATGACCCCGGTGGCGGTGTCGCTGAGCTGGTCGAGCGACGTGAGCAGGCCGACGAGGTCGTCGCGCTGGTCGTCCAGCACCCGCAGGGCCTCGGGCAGGTCGTCGAGTGCGGCGGTGATGGCGCCCTCCTGGTCCTGCGTGGCCCGGGCGAGGTTGTCGACCTTCTCGAGCGCGGTGATGATGTCGGCCTTGTTGTCGTCGAGCTGACCCACGAAGGTCGTGGTGCTCTGCAGGAGCTGCTTGATCTCCGGCTCGTTGCCGTCGAGCGTCTTGTTGAGCTCCTTGACGATGGTGTTGGTCTTCTCGAGCCCACCACCGTTGAGCAGCAGGGACGCCGCGCCCAGCACCTCCTCGATGTCGGGGTTGCGGCCCGAGCGGTCGAGCGGGATGCGGTCGCCGTTGCCGAGCTGGCCCACGCCGCCGGTGGACGGCGGGGCGAGCGAGACGAACTTCTCGCCCAGCAGGCTCGTCTGGCGGATCTGGGCCTCGGCGTTGTCGGGCAGCTCCACGTCGCGGTTGATCTTGAGCGTGGCGGTGGCCGTCCAGCCGTCGAGCCGGATCTTGGTGACCTTGCCGACCGCGATGTCGTCGACCCGGACGGCGCTCTGCGGCACCAGGTCGAGGACGTCGCGGAACTGCACCGTGACGGTGTACGGGTCGGACCCGAGGTCCGCACCGCCGGGCAGGGGGAGCTCGTAGGGCGAGAACGAGCAGCCCGAGAGCAGCACGGCGCTCGCCGCGCCGACGGCCGCGGTGCGCCAGGGGCGTCGTCGCGTGGAGGTGGTCACGGTGCGGGTGCTCATCGGTCCACCGCCAGCATCTGGGAGAGGGACGTGTCCGTCCGGTCCGGCGACGGGGGCTCGTTCGCCACGGCGGCACGCGGGAGCGGGAGCCCGCCGATGATCGGCGAGACGATCCCGTCGAGGATCGGGCCGAGCACGTCCTCGCAGGGTCCGTTGAGGTCGATCGGGAGCTGCTCGCTGAGGTTGCACAGGAGGTCGCCGGGGTTCTCGGCGGCGCCGAGCACGAGACCCAGGACGTCGGCGTGGTTGTCGAGCGTGCCGGAGTCGCCGTTGTAGGCCAGCGCGACGTTCGACAGCGCCGTGGGGCCGCTCACGGTGAACTCCTCGAGGTCCTTCTGGTGGTCGCCCAGGACCTCGGCGATCGTCGCGAGCTGCTTGACGTTGCCGCGCAGCTCCGCACGGTTGTCCTTGACCAGCCCGCGCACCTCGACGAGGGCCTTGGCCAGCGCCTTCACGGTGGCCTGCAGGTCCTCGCGCTCCCCCTCGAGCACGGTGGAGACCTCCGCCGTGCTGTCGAAGAAGTCGCGGACCGCCTGGTCGTTGGTCTGGAGCAGCTGCACGAACTGGTCCACCTCGCGCATGCTGCCGAACAGCTCGTCCTTGTTGTCGGAGAGCGTCTGGCTGAGCTTGCCGAAGTTGCGCAGCGTCTCGTTGAGCTGGGTGCCCTGGCCGTCGAGCTGTGCCGCGGTGTCCTTCACCAGGTTGCTCACGGCACCGTCCTTGTTGGCGCCGTCAGGACCCAGGGCCACCGACAGGTCGTCGAGCGACTTGTAGATCTGGTCGAGCTCCACGGGGACGGCGGTGCGGTCGACGCCCAGGCGGGCACCGTCGGCCAGCACCTGGCCACCGTCGTAGGCCGGGGCCAGCTGCACGAACCGGTCCCCCACGATCGACGGCGAGACCACGACGGCCTTGACGTCGGCCGGCAGCTTGACGTCGGCGTCGTAGGAGATCGTCGCGCGCACGGTCTGGCCGCGCGGCACGAGCCGGTCGACGGTGCCGACGGCCACGCCGAGGATGCGCACGTCGGAACCCTCGTACAGCGAGTTGGTCTGGGCGAAGTCGACCGTGATGGTGTTCTTCGCGTCGCGCTGGCCGAAGACGATCACCAGTCCCACGACGAGGACGAGGGCGACGAGCACGGTGAGGATGCGGGCGACGCCGGCGAGCCTGGTCATCCGGCACCTCCGATCTTGACGTAGGTCTCGAACCACGGACCGTTGCCCAGGGCGTTGGCGAAGACCCGCAGGAAGCCGGGCATCACGGTGAGGGCGCGGTCGAGGCTCTGCTCGTTGCGCGCCAGCATGGTCGTGACGGCGCGCAGCTGCCGGAGGGCAGGCTTGAGGTCGGCCTCCGTGTCGTCCACGAGGGCGCTGAGCTGCTCGGAGATCTCCTGCGTCGAGACGAGCAGGCGGTGGATGGCCTCGCGCCGCTCGGTGACGGCGTCGAAGAGCACCGAGGAGTCCTTCACCAGCTGAACGAGCTGGTCGTCGCGCGAGTTGATGACACCCGTGACCTTCTTGAGGTTCACCAGGAGGGTGTTGATCTGGTCGTCGCGGGCCGCGAGGTTGCGCGAGAGGTCCGAGACCCCCTGGATCGCGCCGCGGAACTCCTCGGGGGTCTGGGCAGCGACGTCGGACAGCGTCTCGAGCGCGTCGGAGATCTGGCCGACGTCGAGCGCGTCGGTGGTGGTGCTGAGGTCGGAGAAGGCCTGCACCACGTCGTACGGCGGCACCGTGCGGGACACCGGGATCGTGGTGCCCTTCTCGAGACGGCCCGAGCCCGAGGGCGTGAGCGCCAGGAACTGCGCGCCGAGGAGCGTGCGGATGCGGACCTCCGCACCCGTCTCGCGGCCCAGCCGCGTGCCCTTGTCGACCTTGAACGTGACCTTGACCTTGTTGCCGGCGAGCTCGATGCCACGCACCTTGCCGACCGGCACGCCGGCCACGCGGACCTCGTTGCCGTCCTTGAGGCCGCCGATCTCGGAGAACTCGGCGTGGTACGTGTCGCCGGCGCCGATGATCGGGAGCCGGTCGGCGCGGAAGGCCGCGACGAGCAGCAGCGCGATCAGGGAGAAGCCGATCAGGCCGATGATGACGGGATTGCGTTCGCGGAAGGGCTTCATGACGCGGCCTTCCCGTACTCGCCGTTGCCGGTACGGCAACGGTCGCCGCCGGCCTGGACGGCGCCCAGCTCGCTGATCAGGCCGTCGAGCAGGCCGTCGAGCGGCGTCCCGGTGAGCTGGGAGACGTCGACGTTCAGCTCGCAGACGTAGAAGTTGAACACGCTGCCGTTGGAGGTCAGGTTGCCCAGCTTCTCCATCTTGATGGGCAGGATCTGCACGGCTTCCTCGATGGTCTTGAGGTTGCGCTCGCTCGACAGGTTCTTGGTCAGGCGGCGCAGTTGCTTGACGTCGGCCGTGAGGTCGGGCCGGCCCTCCACGAGCAGGTTGGAGGTCTCGGTGGTGAGGTCGGAGATGGAGTCGAGCGAGCCGAGGATCGCCTCACGATCGCCCTTCAGACCGGTCACGAACTGCTGGAGGGTGTCGATCGTGGCCGTGAGCTGCTGGTCGCGGCTGCCGATCGTGTCGAGCACGTCGGACAGGTTCACCACGACGTCGCCGATGAGCTCGTCGCGGTCGGCGAGCGTGCTGGTCAGCGACGCGGTGCGGGCCAGCAGGCTCTGGACGTTGCCGGCCTCGCCCTGCAGGGTCTGGACGATCTCGAAGGCGAACTTGTTGGTGTCCGACGGCGACAGCGCCTGGAAGACGGGCTTGAAGCCGTTGAGCAGCACGTTGAGGTCGAGTGCCTCCTCGGTGCGGTCCTGCGGGATGGTCGAGCCCGGGGCCAGACGTGCGGTGCCGCCCTCGCCGCCCTGGAAGAGCGCCAGGTAGCGCTGGCCGACGAGGTTGCGGAACCGCAGCTGCGCGTTGGTGTCCCGGGTGAGCGGGGTCGAGGTGCGCACCGAGAAGGTGATGATGGCCTCGTCGGTGTCGTGGATCTCGACCTTCTTGATCGACCCGACGGAGACGCCGGCGATGCGGACGTCGTCGCCCTTGGCCACGCCGGTGACGTCGGAGAAGACGGCCTTGTACTCGTTGCTGCTGCCGAGGTTGGCCCCGCTGAGGGTCAGCATCAGCAGGAACGTGGCCGCACCGGTGACGACGAAGAAGATCGACAGCTTGACGATCGCGGAGATGGACTCGCGGTCCAGAGCCTTGCTCATCGAATGGTCACCTCCGTGCCGCGCAGGATCGGGCTGAGCAGGAGCGAGGCGGCGTCGGGGACGCGGTCGGCGTCGACACCGGCCACGGCGGCGGCCATCTGGCGCACGTCGTCACGCTGCTGGGCGCTGTCGGTGTCGGCCAGGCTGGGGTTCCAGAAGCCGGCCGAGTCGAGGTTGGCCACGGCCGCGCGATCGAAGTCCGCCTCGCTGCCGAACTTGCCGTTGTGGCTGTTCTCGACGCCCACGAGCTTGTAGATCTCCGGAGCGACCTGGAACGGGTCGGCCTGGTTGTAGGGCCACTTGCTCGGGTCGTTGGCGTTCTTCTTGAAGACCTTGAGGTCCTCGCACACGGCGCCCAGGGTGTTGGGGAGCCGACCGTTGTCCTTGTCCGGCGCGTCGATGTACTTCACCTTGTTCGGGTCGGTCTGCTCGGCCTCGTCGAGGGTCTTGTTGTCGGGCACCACGGCGTTCTCCCCCAGCTGGTAGCCGGTGGGCTGCTCGGCCAGGAGCTCCAGGTCGATGTGCACGGTGTTGTTGCGCAGGACGCTGTCGAGCTTCGGCAGCACGGTGGCCATGCCGCCGGTGAAGCAGGGGAAGGTGCTGGCGTAGTCGGCGGTCACGCCGAGCAGCTCACGGTTCTGCTTCGCGAGCACCTCGAGGTTCTCGCCGTTGGCGTCGACGAAGTCGGTCAGCGTGTTCGCGAGCCGGGTGCCCTCGTCGAAGAACGCCGCGAGCTGCGTGCGCTTGGCGACCACCGTGTTGCCGGTGACGACCGTGTTCTTCAGCAGGCGCCCGAGGGTGGGCATCTGCGCGGCGTAGCCGTCGGAGACGGTGCCGAGCTTGGTGAGGTCGTCGACGAGCGTCGGGACGTCGGGGTTGAGTGCCGTGAGGTACTCGTTGGCCGACACGAGGGTCTCGCCGAGCTTCTCACCGCGTCCCTCGAGCGCCTGGGAGACCGCCGTGAGCGTGTACGACAGCTCGGCCGGTTCCACGGCCTGCAACAGCGGGTAGAGGTCGTTGAGCAGCTCCTCGACCTCGATCGGCACCTCGGCGCGCTGGATCGTGTCGCCGGCCTTCAGCCGCTCGCTGCCGGCGTCGTCGGCGGGGATCAGCGCGACGTACTTCTCGCCGAAGAGCGTCTTGGGCACGATCTCCGCGGTGACGTCGGCCGGCACCTGGCCGATCAGGTCGGGCTTGAGGCCGAGCACGAGTCGCACGCCGCCGTCGCGCGGCTCGACGTCCTTGACCTCGCCCACGATCATGCCGCGCAGCTTGACGTCGGCGCTCTGCGGCAGGTTCAGGCCGGCCTTGCCCGTGTCGACGGTGACGTCGTCGGTGGCCACGAAGGTCTTGGAGAAGAAGGCGAACGTCAGCCAGACGAAGAACGCCATGAGGACGACGAGGCCGGCCCCGAGGAGCTTCAGGCTCGTGGGGCGCTCGGCGAAGGGAGTGGCAGCCATCGTCAACCTGCCAATCTGACGGTGACAGTCGTGCCCCAGATCGCCATGGAGGCGAGCAGGTCGACGACGTTGACGGCGACGATCGACGTGCGGACCGCGCGGCCCACGGCCACACCCACGCCCGCAGGTCCGCCGGAGGCGTAGTAGCCGTAGTAGCAGTGGATCAGGATCACCACGACGGCGAAGATCAGCACCTTGCCGAACGACCACAGCACGTCACCCGGTGGCAGGAACGTCGAGAAGTAGTGGTCGTAGGTCCCGGTGCTCTGCCCGAGGAACTGCGTGATCGTCAACCTGGTCGCGAAGTAGGACGACAGCAGGCCGACGACGTAGAGCGGGACCACGGCGATGAGCCCGGCCAGCACGCGCGTGGTGACGAGGAACTGCATCGACGGCACGGCCATGACCTCGAGCGCGTCGACCTCCTCGGAGATCCGCATGGCGCCGAGCTGGGCGGTGAAGCCGCAGCCGACGGTCGCGGCGAGCGCGATGCCGGCGACGATCGGCGCGATCTCACGCGTGTTGAAGTAGGCCGAGACGAAGCCGGACAGTGCAGCGGTGCCGAGCTGGTCGAGCGCGGCGAAGCCCTGGATGCCGACCTCGGTTCCGGTGAAGAAGCACATGGCCACGATGACGCCAACGGTTCCGCCGATGACGGCGAGGGCGCCGGAGCCGAGCGCAACCTCGGCCAGCAGCCGCAGGATCTCGCGGCTGTAGTTCTTGATCGTGAACGGGATGGCCCGCAGGACGCGCAGGTAGAACAGCAGCTGGGTGCCGAGGCCCTCCAGCGCTGCCGCGGGGCGCTCGTAGACGGCACTGATCTTCGTCGCCATGTCACATCCCCTTCGGTGGGACGAGCTGGATGTAGATGGACGACACGAAGAAGTTCACGATGAACAGCAGCAGAAAGGTGATGACGACCGCCTCGTTGACCGCGTCGCCCACGCCCTTCGGCCCGCCCTTGGCGTTCATCCCCTTGTACGCGGCCACGATGGCCGCGATGTAGCCGAAGATGACGGCCTTCACCATGCCCTGGTACATGTCGGGCAGCTGGGCCAGGGCCGTGAACGAGGCCAGGTAGGCCCCTGGTGTCCCGTCCTGGAGCACGACGTTGAACACGTAGCCACCGGCGACACCGACGATCGTCACCAGGCCGTTGAGGAAGACGGCGATGAGCATCGCGGCGAGCACGCGGGGCACGACGAGGCGCTGGATCGGGTCGATGCCCAGCACCATCATGGCGTCGAGCTCCTCGCGGATCTTGCGCGAGCCGAAGTCGGCCGCGATGGCCGAGCCGGCGGCTCCGGCGATCAGCAGCGCGGTGGCGATCGGGCCGGCCTCGCGCACGACGGCCAGCACCGCGGCGGAGCCGGTGAACGACTGCGCACCGAACTGCTTGATGAGCCCGCCGACCTGGAGGGCGATGACGGCGCCGAAGGGGATCGAGACCAGGGCCGTCGGCACGATCGTCACGGTGACGATGAACCAGGCCTGGGTCAGGAACTCCTTGAGCTGGAACGGTCGCCGGAACAGCGCGACGGTGACGTCGAGCATGAAGGCGAAGAGGCCACCTGCGATCCGTGCGGGCGCCGCGATCTTGGTTGCGCTCACGCGGTGCTGCCCGGAGCGAGGCTCATGTTCTCGTCGAACGACCCGGGCGGGGGCGTGATGCCGTTGTCGCGGCACCAGGCACCCGGCTCGCGCTGCGCGACGCGAGGACGGCCGTCGGACGGCTCGAGCTGGCGCGGGATGGGCGGCAGCGGCGGCATCTCGATCTCGGACTCGGCCGCGAGCTCGTCGGCGTCCTTCTCCTCGGACATGCCGATGGGGCCGACGCGCTGGGCGTTGAGGAACTGCGCGACGACGGGCTCGGTGCTCGACAGCAGCATCTCGCGCGGGCCGAACATCGCCAGGTGCTTGTGGTAGAGCAGGCCGATGTTGTCGGGCACCGTGCGAGTGGAGTTGATGTCGTGCGTGACGATGAGGAACGTGGCGTCGATCTGGGCGTTCAGGTCGATGAACAGCTGGTTGATGTAGGCGGTGCGCACCGGGTCCAGACCGGAGTCGGGCTCGTCGATCAGCAGGATCTCGGGCTCCAGCACGAGGGCGCGGGCCAGGCCGGCGCGCTTGCGCATGCCGCCGGAGATCTCGCCGGGGAGCTTGTTCTCCGCACCGGCCAGACCGACGATGTCCATCTTGTCCATGACGATCTGACGGATCTCGGACTCGGACTTCTTGGTGTGCTCGCGCAGCGGGAACGCGCAGTTGTCGTAGAGGTCCATCGAGCCGAACATGGCGCCGTCCTGGAACAGCACGCCGAACAGCTTGCGGATCTCGTAGAGCTCCTTCTCCTTGCACGTCGCGATGTCGACGCCCTCGATCCAGATGTGGCCCTCGTCGGGCTTCAGCAGACCGATCAGCGTCTTGAGGAACACCGACTTGCCCGTGCCGGACGGACCGAGCATCACGGAGATCTCGCCTGCGGGGAGGGTCAACGAGACGTCGCCCCAGATCAGCTGCGAACCGAAGCTCTTCGTCAGGTTCTCGACCTTGACCTCGACGCCCACGGACCCCTCCTCCACTCCAGCTCGGCCGGTCCCCGTACCGGGCCCGCAGTCGATGTGACCCGGGCCACCCAGCCTAACGAATTTCGGGCGACTCGGTTACGAGTTCGCTCCGTCGTGATGACCCGCGAGTAACGTGTCGCAGGTCTCAGAGACCGTACCTCATGCAACTGCGAGTCACAAAGGTGGCCTCGGTCACGTCCTGCCCCCTGTCGTTCGGCCCGCCCGTCGGCCTCACGACGGGCGCGCCCGGACATGACGAGACCCCCGCCGACCCGGTCGGAACCGGGGCGGCGGGGGTCTGCGTCGACGTCACGAGGACGTCAGGCTGACAGCCAGGTCACTTGAGCGTGACGGTGGCGCCGGCGGCCTCGAGGGCCTCCTTGGCCTTCTCGGCGGCGTCCTTGGCGACCTTCTCCAGGACGGGCTTCGGAGCGCCCTCGACGAGGTCCTTGGCCTCCTTCAGGCCGAGGCTCGTGAGACCGCGCACCTCCTTGATGACCTGGATCTTCTTGTCGCCGGCCGACTCGAGGACGACGTCGAACTCGTCCTGCTCGGCGGCGTCGCCGCCGGCGTCACCACCGGCAGCCGCGGGGGCGCCGGCAGCGGCCACGGCCACGGGGGCAGCGGCGGTGACCTCGAAGGTCTCCTCGAAGGCCTTCACGAACTCGGAGAGCTCGATGAGGGTCAGTTCCTTGAATGCGTCGAGCAGCTCGTCGGTGCTGAGCTTCGCCATGATGTGGCGTCCTTTCGTTGATGAGACCCCGAGGGGGTCCCGATGTGAATCGGGCGGTCAGCCCTCGGTGCCCGCGTCGTCAGACGCAGTGTCGTTGGCGGTCTCGGCGGGAGCCTCGACCTCGGGTGCCGCCTCGGCCGCGGGGGCCTCGGCAGCAGTGTCGGCAGAAGCCTCGGCGGGAGCCTCTTCGGCCTTCTTCGCCTCGAGGGCCGCCACGAGGCGGGCCGTCTGGGCGAGCGGGGCGTTGAAGAGGGACGCGGCGTTCTGAAGGCTGCCCTTCATGGCGCCGGCGAGCTTCGCGAGGAGGACCTCGCGCGACTCGAGGTCCGCCAGCTTCTTGACCTCGTCGGCATCGAGCGACTTCCCGTCGAGGAAGCCTCCCTTGATGACGAGGGTGGTGTTGGCCTTCGCGAAGTCACGCAGACCCTTGGCGGCCTCGACGACATCGCCCTTGATGAAGGCGATGGCGGTCGGGCCGGTGAGCAGGTCGTCCGACAGGTCGACCCCGGCCTCCTTGGCCGCGATCCTCGTCAGCGTGTTCTTGGCGACGGCATAGCTCGCACCCTCACCGAGCGAGCGCCGCAGTTCCTGCAGCTGCTTCACGGTGAGACCGCGGTACTCGGTGAGGACGATGCCGTCGGAGTCGCGCAGGCTCTGCGTGAGCTCGGCGACGGCAGCAACCTTGTCCGGGCTTGCCATGGGTCTCCTTCTGGTGGTCGTTGCCTCGACCGACGCACGCACTGCGGTGCTCGTCGTCGGGAGGAACTGATGAACCAACCTCGGAAGGACACCTGCGCGGGCCGCCTCGTTCGAGGCACTTCGCGGATCCCTCACGGGACCCGGCCAGCGGTCTTCGGCCTGCTCAGTCTACGCACGAGCCCCCGCCGCACCAAATCGGTGCGACGGGGGCTCGGGTGCTGTCGGGACGAGCGGCGTCACCCGGCACGTGCCGGGCGGGCTCGCTCGGGCTCAGGCGCCACCCATCTGGGAGAGGTCGACGTCGGAGATCTGGTCCTTCGCCGGCGCCTCGATGGTGACGTCCTCGCCCCACTTGGTGTAGTCCATCGTCATCTTGGTGCCGGCGACGTCCATCAGGATGCGACGCGGCAGGTTGTCCGGACCGATGTACATCGTGTACGTGAGGGTCTCCGGGACCTGGGCGGCGTCCTGGCCGGTGGCACCCAGCTGCTCGGTGAGCTTGCTGGAGTCCACGGTCACGACGTACGGGGTGGCCTCGACGCCGTCGAGCTTCTCGGCGTCGCCCTTCTGCTCGAAGCCGGTGACGGCCTCCTGCATCTGCTCGATCTGCTTGGAGGGATCGACGCTGTCGAGCAGGCTGCCGTACTGCTCGCCCAGCGGGTTGCTCTTGTCGGTGAGGTCGATCTTCGCGAACTTGTTCTGCGACATCGCGCCCATGTTCATGTAGAGGACGCCGTCGACGAGACGCATCTCCATCTCGCCCTGGGCGCCGAGGGTCATGGTCATGCTCATGGCGGAGTCGGCCGCGGTCTTGCCGGTCGACACGTCGCCGGAGGCCTTGATGTCCTGGCCACCGACGCCGAACGCCATCTCGACGTGGCTGGTCCTGGCGTCCTGCTGGGCCTTGGTCACCTCCGTGAAGAAGTTCTCCTGGGTGAGCTCGGTGTCGGCCTTCTCGCCGACGGAGGACGTGTCGCCCTTGGCGCTGGAGGAGTCGTCACCGCCACAGGCGGCGAGGCCGAGGCCGGCGGTCAGGACGATGGCCACCGCGGCGGCGGACTTCTTGAGGCGCAGGTTCATGTCTGGATCGTACCTCTCATTTTCGTCGATCCAGCCTCCGACCGGCACCGTCCGGACGTCCGTCCGGCGACGGAGAGGCGGATCGTGGCACCTCGCAGAGCCGCAGCCGGTGTGACATGGTCGGTCACAGCGACTGAGGAGGTCCGGATGAGCACCGTCGTCGGGGGAACGATCGAGCAGCAGGAGCAGGAGCTGGAGCGCTACGCCGTGCTCACCGAGCCGGTGGGCCGCGACCTCCAGGCCCTCGTGGACCTCGTCGCCCAGGCGTGCGACGTCTCGGGCGCGGCCATCAACATCATCACGCGCAACCAGCAGCACCAGATCGTCGCGACGGCGGGCATCGAGCCGTCGGTCTGCTCGCGGTCGGACTCCATGTGCGCCGCGGTCATGGCCGAGGTCGGGAACGTCGTCGTGCCCGACGCGACGCAGGACGAGCGGTTCCGCACCAACCCGTTCGTCACCGGCGACATCGGTCACGTGCGCTTCTACGCGTCGTCGCCGTTGATCACGCCCGACGACGTGCACCTCGGGCGCCTGTGCCTCTTCGACGAGGCCTCCCGCACGCTGACCCCCGCGCAGGAGGTCTCGTTGCGCACCGTGGCCGGGCAGGTGATGGACGTCCTCGAGCTGCGTCTGCGCACCCGCGAGCTGGAGCGGGCCAACCACCACCTGGCCCTCTTCGCGGGGCAGGTCAGCCACGACCTCCGCAGCCCGCTCACCGCCATCCTCGCCAACGCCGAGCTGCTCGAGACCGAGCCCGTGGTGGTCACCCACGACGACCTCGGAGCCGTCGTGCGCGCCGTGTCGGAGGCGGGTCGGCGCATGAACCGCATGATCGAGGAGATGCTCGACTTCGCGGTGCGGGGTGGGCAGCTGTCGCTCGTCGAGACGCCGCTGGAGCACGTGTTCACGCTGGCCCTCGCGGACCTGGAGCCCGTCGTGCGCCGCGGCGGGGCCACGATCACCGTCGAGTCGCTGCCCACCGTGGCCGCCGACGCCGACATGCTCTACTCCGTCGTGCTCAACCTGCTGACCAACGCGTTGAAGTTCACCCGCGAGGGCGTGCCCGCCCAGGTGGTCGTCAGCGCCGAGCGCCGCCCCGACGCCTGGCGGGTCGTCGTGGCGGACAACGGCCGCGGCATCGAGCCCTCGCGTCGGACGTCGATCTTCGACCTGTTCGACCGCGGCGAGGACCCCGGCGGGCACGGGATCGGCCTGGCGACCACACGGCGTCTCGTCCACGCGCACGGGGGCCGGGTGGGCGTGGACGACTCACCCACCGGTGGCGCTGCCGTGTGGTTCGAGCTCCCGACGAGGTAGCCGCCGAGAGGTTCGAAGATGTGGAGGTCGTGGGGACCTCGTGGGGCAAACGTGTGGATCTGGGCTCCGTAGCGTTCTAGCCATCACCTCGACCACGGTCGAACCCCACCGGTCCACACAGGAAGAACCGCCATGAACACCAAGAAGGTCCTCGTCCCCCTCGCCACCCTGCTCGCCGCCGGCGCCGTCGCCATCGGCTCGGGTGCCACGTTCACCTCGAGCACGGCCAACACCATCAGCTCGGTGACCTCCGGCACGCTGACGCACACCAACTCCAAGAGCAACGCCGCCGTCTTCAACCTCACGAACATCAAGCCCGGCGACGTCGTCAACGGCAGCCTGGCCATCACGAACACCGGCTCGCTGCCGGCCGCGTTCAGCCTGACCGAGACCACCTCGACGAACCAGTTCGCCGACGACGCCCTGTCGCTCACGATCACGAACACGACCTCCGGCACCCAGGTGTACAACGGCTCCTTCGGCGGCCTCGTCGACGGCAAGAAGAACGCCCTGGGCACCGTCGAGCCCGGCGTCGTCAACACCTACACCTTCTCGGTGCGCCTCGCCGACACCGCCGACAACACGCAGCAGGGCAAGACCGCCTCCGCCGCGTACAGCTGGGACTCCACGCAGCTCTCGGCGACCACCACCAACCAGTGAGCCTCACCCGGACGCCGACCGTGAGGGAGGCCGACGTCCGGGTGTCCCCCGGCCGACAGGGATGGTCCGCGCACCTGCACCGGGTTCGCGGGCCACGGCCGGACGCACGACGCGTGCAGGTCCTCGTACGAGGAGAGGGACCGCACGGTACGACCACCCGCCACGAGCAGGAGAAGGAGCACGCCATGACCATCCCGCACCGCCGCACCCCCCGACGCGCAGGCCGGGTCCTCCCGGTCATCGTCAACTCCCTCCTGCTCGTGGCGACCGTGGCCGGACTGGCCTACCTGACGCCCAGCCTCCTGGGCTACGAGCGGTACGTCATCACCGGCGGGTCCATGTCCGGCACGATCGAGAAGGGCGCGATCGCCTTCGAGAAGGCCACCCCCGTCGCCGACCTCGCCGTCGGCGACGTGATCACCTACCAGCCCCCGGCCGACAGCGGCGTCACGAACCTCGTGACGCACCGCATCATCGACATCGGCAGGTCCGAGAGCGGAGCCCGTCTGTTCCGCACCCAGGGCGACGCCAACCCCCAGCCCGACCCCTGGTCCTTCTCCCTCACCGCGCCGGACCAGCCCGTGGTCGAGTTCCACGTCCCGCACGTCGGCTGGGCCCTCGTGGCGCTCGCCGACCGCGACGTCCGGCTGATCGTGATCGGCGTGCCGGCCGGCCTGATCGCCCTCGCCAGCGGTGTCCAGCTGATCGGCGCCCTGCGCAGCGGCGGACGCCGCGAACGGGCCGAGGCACCTGCCCAGCCGATCACCCCCGTGGTCCCCGTCGCGATCCCCATCCCCGCACCCGTCCACTCCTGACGGGTTCCGTGGAGGTCGTGTGACCTTCACGTGGGGTCCCCGTGGAGTCGATCTCCCTACCGTTGAGGACATGAGCATGAACGCCCGCCACCGAGCACCGTCGCCCCAGCGGGGCCGCGCGCCGCTGGCGGGCGTCGTCGTCCTCCTGGCCGCGCTCGCGTTCTCCGTGACCGGCTTCTCCTCGGCCAGCTTCTCGGCCCGCACCGTCAACCCGGTCGGGACCGTGACGGCCGCGTCGGACTGGACACCGCCGACCGTCGCGGTCACGCAGCCCGCCGGTGGAACCGTGAGCGGCACCACGACGATCACCGCCACCGCGAGCGACGCGCAGTCGGGCGTCGCCCAGGTGGTCCTGCAGTACCAGCCCGCCGACGCCTCGAGCTGGGTCACGCTGTGCACCGACACCACCGCCCCCTACTCCTGCACGTGGGACACCCGGGCGAACGGCGCGACGCCGGACGGCCCGTACGACCTGCGGGCGATCGCCACCGACAAGGCCGGCTACAGCACCACCTCCGAGGTCGTCCGGACCTACGTCGCCAACACCTTCGCCGTCGTCCTGGCTCCGCTCGGCGAGGTCCTCACCGGGACCGAGACCGCATCGATGACCGTCTACAACGCAGGCCTCACGTTCGGTTCCGTCCGCCTCGAGTACGCACCGGCCGGGACGACCCGCTGGGCGACGGCGTGCAGTGCCTTCCTGCTGATCAACACGGCCACCACCTGCCAGTGGAGCACCACCTCGGTGCCCGACGGCGCGTACGACCTCCGCGCCACCTACTCCGGCTCCGCGTCGACGGTCCAGACCGACGTGCTCGTCGACAACACCAAGCCGGCCGTCAGCATGACCGACCCGGGCACGCCGCTCAGCGGGACGCGCACCTTCGCCGCCACCGCCACCGACGCCGGCTCCGGGGTCGAGACGGTCGAGCTGCAGTACTCGCCGGGGACCACCGGCACGTGGAAGACGCTGTGCACCGTGACCTCCGCGCCGTGGTCGTGCCGCTACGACACCACGGCCCTGGCGGGCGGCACCTACGCGTTCCGAGCCGTGGCGACCGACGCCGCGGGGCTGCAGTCGATCTCCGCGACCGTGGCCAACCGGGTCGTCGACAACACCGTCTCCTCGGTGTCGCTGGACGACCCCGGCCAGTACCTCACCGGCACCGTCACGCTGACCGCAGCGGCCAACTCCTCCGCCGGGGTCGCCTCCGTCAGGATCCAGCGGGCACCGTCCGGCGGCACCACGTGGACCGACGTCTGCTCCGCCACGACCGCCCCGTACACGTGCGCGTTCGACACCAGGACCGTCGGCGACGGCAGCTACGACCTGCGCGCCCAGCTGGTCGACGCCCGCGGCACCGTCACGACCTCCGCGGTCGTCGGCGGCCGCCTCGTCGACAACAGCCCGGTGCGTACGCTGGACGTCCAGTCCGCCAACGGCGGCGGCACCGTGGGTCGTCTGGACAACGGTGACACGGTCACCCTCACCTACAGCGAGAAGCTGAACCTCGCCTCGGTGGTGTCCGGGTGGGACGGCACCGCCAAGGCCGTCACCGTGCGACTGCGCGACGGCAACCTGGTCGGCGGCGGCGCCAAGGACGACACGCTCGACGTGACCGGGGCCAACCTCGGCGCCGTCAACCTGAAGGCGGACTACGTCAAGAGCGGCAAGACCGTCCAGTGGGCCGGCAGCATGACGGCCACGACCGTGACCGTCGGCACCTCGACCCGCACCGTCGTGACCGTGAGGCTCGGCGCCGTGACCTCCGGGTCGGGACTGCGCACCGTCAGCAGCACGCCCACCATGCTGTGGACGCCGTCCGCGACCGCCACCGACCTGTCCGGCCAGAAGTGCTCGACGGCTCCGGCCGCCGAGACCGGCACGGCCGACCGGGACTTCTGATGGCGCGCGTCGAGGCGTCCCGCCTCGCCCCGGCAGGCACCGCCCTCCTCGGACTGCTGCTCGGGCGGGCGGCGGCGTCCACCGCGCACGAGCCGTACACGGCGGTGCTCCTCGGGGTCCTGGCCGGCGTCGCGCTCCTCGCAGCGGTCCGGCTGTGCACGGCCAGGTGCATCGAGTCCCGGGTGGCCGCGGCCGCGGTGGCCCTGGCGACGGTCGCGGGCGTCGTGCTCGCGAGCACGGTGGGCCCTCCCGGGTCGACCGCGCACCCGGTCGACGTCACGACGCTCGCGCTCGGGCTGACGGCCGCCGTCGCCCTGGCCCTCGTCGTGGCACCCGAGCAGGAGCGCGTGTCCGCAGGTGACCTCTATGCTCGATGAGGTGTCTCACACTCTCTTGATCGTCGAGGACGACGACCAGATCGCCGCTCCCCTGATCCGCACCCTGGAGCGCGAGGACCACCTGGTCGAGCGCGTGGCCACCGGCACCGACGCTCTCGAGCGGCTGGCCGGCGGCGGCGTCGACCTGGTGCTGCTCGACCTCGGACTTCCCGACCTCGACGGGCTCGAGGTCTGCCGACGAGCCCGGGCGGACGGGTTCGAGGGCGGCATCATGATCCTGACCGCCCGGGGTGGGGAGCTGGACCGCGTCGTCGGCCTGGACGTCGGCGCGGACGACTACCTCGCCAAGCCCTTCGCCCTCGCCGAGCTGCTGGCCCGCGTGCGGGCCCTGCTGCGGCGCAGCGCGAGGTTCGATCCCGTGACCGCCGTCGCGTCCGCCGAGGATCCGGCGACCGACGGTGTCCGCGTCGACCGCGACACCCGACGCGCCTGGGTGAATGGCTCCGAGCTCACGTTGACGGTGAAGGAGTTCGACGTGCTGGCCCTGGTCGAGGCCGCCGGCGGCAGCGTGGTCACGCGCGAGCGCGTGATGGACGAGGTGTGGGACGAGAACTGGTTCGGCTCCACGAAGACGCTGGACACCACGATCGGTCGACTGCGCCAGAAGCTCGAGGACGCCGGCGCCCCGGGCCGTGTCGTGACGGTGCGGGGCGTCGGCTTCCGCTGGGAGATCGACGCCGCGGATGCGTGACCGTCTGGTCGCGACGTTCGTCGGGCTGACCCTGCTCGTGCTGGCGCTGTTCGCCGTCGCGGCGTCCTACGTGGTGGCCGACGTCGTCCAGGACCAGGAGCGCGAGCGCACCGACCGCACCGCTGCCCTGGTGGCGGCCGCGGTCGGCGCCCGGCTGGCCGCGGGGGCCACGGTCGACCAGGACTACTTCACGTCCCTGCTGCGGGACGACGAGCGCGTGGACTACCGGACCCCCGCCGGGACGCCCATCACCGCAGGGACGGTCACCGGCGACGGCCCCCGCAGCACCCGGTCGGTCGACGGTGGTGGAAGCGTGACCCTCAGCGTCTCCGGCCGGTCGATGGCCGACCGCGTCTCGGCCGGTGTCCTGCCCCTGGTCCTGCTCTCCCTCGCGCTCGCCGCGGTCGCGGGCGTCGTGGCGGTGGTCATGGCACGGCGCTTCGCCCGTCCGTTCGGCGAGCTGTCGGTCGTGGCCGCGGAGATCGGCGCCGGCCGCTTCGACACGCCGGTCCCCCGCTACCGGGTCCGGGAGGCCGACGAGCTGGGTCGTGCGCTGCGCGACACCGGTCGACGACTCGACGTCCTGCTGGAGCGCGAGCGCTCGCTCGCCGTGAACGCATCGCACGAGCTCCGGACCCCGATCACCGCCCTGCGCCTCTCATTGGAGGACCTCGCGTTGTGGAGGCAGGTGCCGCCCGAGGTGGCCGCGGAGCTGACCAGCGCGATCGTCGCCGTGGACCGGTTGGGCGTCGCCGTCACCGAGCTGCTCGAGGAGCGTCGCGACGACGCGCTCGACGTCGAGGTCGACGTGGACCTCGTCGACCTCACCTCCACCGTCGCCGAGCGCTGGCGGGACCGGCTGTCCGCCCACGGGCGCGAGCTCGTCCTCGCATCGTCCGGACCCGTGCCGGCCAAGGTGGCCACCGAGCCGGTGCAGCAGGTCCTCGACGCCCTGCTGGCGCAGGCGAGCGAGGCGGGCACGGGCACGGTCACCGTCGACGTCTCGGTGCTGCGCACCGTGCTGCGCGTCCGCGTGAGCGACCAGGGCCCGCGCCGCCTGCCGAGCGGCGTGCTGCACGGCGACGCCGGTGTCGACGGCCTGGACGAGGCCGCCGTGACCGCCGAGTCGGTGGGCGGCTACGTCACGGTCCAGGACGCGCCGCAGTCACGCGTGATGCTGATCCTGCCCCACCACTGAGGTCGCGACGCGCTCCGCACGCACGAACCCCCTCCATCCGAGGGGCGGAGGGGGTTCGAGGTCGACGCAGGCTCAGGCCTCGTCGGTGGAGGTGAAGTTCCGCAGGTGCGTCGTGTCGACGGGGACACCCGGGCCGTTCGTCGTGGAGACGGTGATCTTCTTCAGGTACCGACCCTTGGAGCTGGCCGGCTTGAGACGCAGGATCTCCTCGAGGGCCGCGCCGTAGTTCTCGGCGAGCTGCTCGGCCGAGAACGAGGCCTTGCCGATCACGAAGTGCAGGTTGGCGTGACGGTCGACGCGGAACTGGACCTTGCCGCCCTTGATGTCGCCGACGGCCTTGGCGACGTCGGTGGTCACCGTGCCGGTCTTGGGGTTCGGCATCAAGTTGCGCGGGCCGAGGACGCGGCCGAGACGACCGACCTTGCCCATCATGTCGGGCGTCGCGACGACGGCGTCGAAGTCGAGCCAGCCCTCGTTGACCTTGTCGACGAGCTCGTCGGCACCCACGTGGTCGGCGCCGGCCTCACGGGCGGCGTCGGCGTTGGCGCCGGTCGCGAAGACCAGGACCCGGGCGGTCTTGCCGGTGCCGTGGGGCAGGTTGACGGTGCCGCGCACCATCTGGTCGGCCTTGCGGGGATCGACGCCGAGACGGACGGAGACGTCGACCGTGGAGTCGTAGTTCTTGCTGCCCGACTCCTTGGCCAGCGTGGTGGCCTCGAGCGGGGTGTAGACGGCGTCCTTGTCGATCTTCTCGGCGACGGCGCGGTACGCCTTGCTGTGCTGTGTCATGTCTGGCTTCCTTCGGTGTGCACCAGGTGTGGTCTCGCGGGCCCAGCCGGCCCTGCCACGTGTTGCTGGTCGGGGTGGGTGTGTCAGTCGGTGGTGACGCCCATGGAGCGGGCGGTTCCCTCGACGATCTTCATGGCCTGGTCGAGGTCGTTGGCGTTCAGGTCCGGCAGCTTGGTCGTGGCGATCTCGCGGATCTGGTCCTTGCTGAGCTTGCCGACCTTGTCGGTGTGCGGCGTGGACGAGCCCTTGGACAGGCCGGCGGCCTTCTTGATCAGCTCGGCGGCCGGCGGCGTCTTGGTCACGAACGTGAACGAGCGGTCCTCGTAGATCGTGATCTCGACGGGGACGACGTTGCCGCGCATGGACTCCGTGGCGGCGTTGTACGCCTTGCAGAACTCCATGATGTTCACGCCGTGCGGGCCGAGCGCGGTACCGACGGGGGGCGCCGGGTTCGCCATGCCGGCGTTGAGCTGCACCTTGACGAGTGCGGCGACCTTCTTCTTGGGAGGCATTGTTCTTCGGGTCCTTCTGTGGATGGGTGGTGCAGGCCGGAGGAGCCGGCTCAGACCTTCTGGATCTGGGTGAAGCTCAGCTCGACCGGGGTCTCGCGACCGAAGATCTCGACGAGGGCCTTGACCCTCTGCGCGTCGAGGTTGATCTCCGTGATCGTCGCGTGGAGCGTGGCGAACGGACCGTCGACGACCATGACGGAGTCACCCGTCGTGAAGTCGGCGAACTCGACCTTCGGGGACGAGGCGGCCTGCTGCTGCTCGGGGGCGTCGGCCGCCTGCTGGGCGACCTCGGCCTCCACCGCCGGGGCGAGCATCTGCTCGACCTCGGCGAGGCTGAGGGGCACCGGCTGGTGGGAGTTGCCCACGAAGCCGGTGACCGACGGGGTGTGGCGCACGACGCCCCACGACTCGTCGGTGAGGTCCATGCGGACCAGGACGTAGCCGGGGAGGACGGTGCGCTTGACGAGCTTGCGCTGCCCGTTCTTGATCTCGGCGACCTCCTCGGTGGGGACGACGATCTCGAAGATGTAGTCCTCGGCGTTGAGCGAGGTGATGCGGTTCTCGAGGTTCGCCTTCACCCGCTTCTCCATGCCGGAGTAGGTGTGCACGACGTACCAGTCGCCGAACTGGCTGTAGAGCCGCTCGCGGAACTCCGCGAGCGCGTCGACGGGGGCGTCCTCGCCGGACTCCTCGTCGGCGCCGGCCTCGTCGGCAGGGACGTCGGCGTCGAGCTCGGCGTCCACCTCGGCCTCGGCGGCCTGGTCGGCGTCGACGGTCTCGTCGGCGCCCTCGGGCACGTCCTCGACCTCGGGTGCCGCGTCGATCGACGCGGCGGACTCGTCCGACGCCTCGACGTCGGAGAGCTCCTCGACCTCGACGTTGCTCGTCTCGGGGGACTGTTCAGTCACTGGTTTCCTCTGCAGTTCACGCGAACACGGCGAACATCGCCTTGCCGAACCCGTAGTCCAGGCCGGCGACGAACGCCATCATGATCAGGACGAAGACGAGCACGACGAAGAAGTAGTTGACGACCTGCGGCCGCGTGGGCCACACGACCTTGCGCAGCTCCGCGACGACCTGCCGGTAGAAGGTCAACGGCGACGTGCGCCGTTCCTTCGTGGCCGACGTCTCGTGGCGATCGCTCACGGTGTCCCCTTCGTTGGTCGTGCTGGTCTGGATGGTGCGATGTGGTGCTGGTGCTGGCACGGCACGAGGGACTTGAACCCCCAACCTTCGGTTTTGGAGACCGATGCTCTGCCAGTTGAGCTAGTGCCGTCCACCGGCGCCTCGGACCGTCTCCCCCGTCCTGCGTGCAGGACACGAGGGCATGACGAAACAGAGTGAGATCTCACCGGTCCGTCCAGTGTACGGGGTGCGCACCGGCCGAGTCGAACCGACCGGCAGGGCTCGTCGCCGCCCCCGGCCCGGAGGTCGCCGAGCCCCGTCGAGGTGCACCCCTGCGTGAACTCAATGTGCACGACTCGCGGGTAACCCGCCCGGTCCCGTAGAACAGAGGATCGTGAGCCATTCCACGACCGAAAGTGCCGTCGGCGCGTCCCCCGCCCCGAACGTGTCCCACTCCATCACGGTGCGCCTCGAGGTGCCGGCCGGTGGTACCGCCGTGAGCCACCTGACGACCACGGTGGAGTCCAGCGGTGGCATCGTCACCGCGCTCGACGTGGCCGCCTCGCGTGCCGACGCCCTGCGCATCGACCTGACGATCGCCGCCGGCGACACCGCCCACGCCGACCGCATCGTCGAGGGGCTGCGGGCGATCCCCGACGTCGCCGTCAAGAAGGTCTCCGACCGCACCTTCCTCATGCACCTCGGCGGGGTGATCGAGACCGCCTCCAAGCACGCGCTGCGCAACCGCGACGACCTCTCGATGGTCTACACCCCCGGCGTCGCCCGCATCTGCCAGGCCATCGCGGCCGACCGCGAGGACGCCCGGCGCCTCACCATCAAGCGCAACAGCGTCGCCGTGGTCACCGACGGCTCGGCCGTGCTCGGTCTCGGCAACATCGGCCCGCACGCGGCCCTGCCGGTCATGGAGGGCAAGGCCGCCCTGTTCAAGACCTTCGGCGGCATCGACGCCTGGCCGTTGTGCCTGGACACCCAGGACGTGGACCAGATCGTGGAGACCGTCGCCGCCGTGGCCCCCGGGTTCGCCGGCATCAACCTCGAGGACATCTCGGCGCCGCGGTGCTTCGAGATCGAGGCACGCCTGCGCGAGCGGCTCGACATCCCCGTCTTCCACGACGACCAGCACGGCACCGCCATCGTGGTGCTGGCCGCGCTGCGCAACGCCCTGCGCGTGGTCGAGAAGTCGCTCGAGGACGTGCGCGTGGTGCTGGTGGGCGCCGGCGCCGCCGGCACCGCGATCCTGCGGCTGCTCCTCGGAGCCGGCCTGCGCGACGTGGTCGTGTGCGACGTGGACGGCATCGTCTCCACGGAGCGCGGCGACACCGACCCCACGCTCACCTGGATCGGGGAGAACACCAACCCGCGTGGCGTCTCGGGCACCCTGAAGGACGCCCTCGTCGACGCCGACGTCTTCATCGGCGTCAGTGCACCGCGCCTGCTCGGTGCGGCCGACGTGGCGACGATGGCCGACGACGCCGTGGTGTTCGCCCTCGCCAACCCGGACCCGGAGATCGACCCGGCCCTCGCCCGTGAGCACGCGCGCGTCGTCGCCACCGGTCGGTCGGACTACCCGAACCAGATCAACAACGTGCTGGCTTTCCCGGGGATCTTCCGCGGTCTGCTCGACGCCCACAGCCACGGCATCGACGTGCCGGTGCTCCTGGCGGCGGCCGAGGCCATCGCCGCGTGCGTCGAGGACGACGAGCTCAATGCCGACTACATCGTGCCGAGCGTCTTCCACCCGGAGGTCCACCACCGCGTGGCCGACGCGGTCGAGCGTGCCGCCCGCGCCTCGCAGTAGTCGCGGGCCCTCCCGGCGCACGGGCGACGCACCCGGCGGTGGACGGGCGCGGGGTCGGCACCGGCCGATACGGTGACGCCATGAGCGTCGCCCAACCCGCCCCGTCCCCCGGTCGCTCGCTGCGCATCCTCGCGCTCACGTTGGGCACGTCGCCGATCATCGTGCTGGTCGCCATCCTGTTCGTGCTGCCTCCCGACCAGGGCGAGCTCTCGGTGGTCGGCGCGGCCGTCGCGCTCGGTGCCGTGGTCCTCGGCTTCGTCGCCGCGCAGACGATCGGCTACCGCGTGGCCGCGCTGGAGCCCGGGCTCGACGAGGCCGACGCCCGGCGGGCCTCGGTCCAGGCGTTCCAGACAACGATGATCCTGCGCTTCGTCCTGACGGAGGCCCCGCTGATCGCCGCGCTGGCGCTGTCGTTCGTGCTCGACGAGGGCCCGTGGCCGTTCGTCCTCGCGGTCGTCGTGGGGGTGCCCGCCATGCTGTTCCACGTGCTGGTGCGACCTGGCACGATCGAGCGGGTCCGGGCGGGGCTCGAGGCACGCGGCGCCCGCTCGTACGTGGCGGAGGCCCTCACCCCGTGAGGCCCGTCGCCACGCTGCCCAAGGCGCACCTGCACCTGCACTTCACCGGGTCGATGCGCCACGCGACCCTGGTGGAGCTCGCGGAGCGCGACGGCATCCGGCTGCCGCCTGCCCTCGTCGAGGAGTGGCCGCCCCAGCTCGTGGCCACCGACGAGAAGGGCTGGTTCCGGTTCCAGCGGCTCTACGACGTGGCCCGCTCGGTGCTGCGCACGGAGGACGACGTGCGGCGCCTGGTCCTGGAGGCGGCCGAGGACGACGCCCGCGACGGCGCGGTGTGGACCGAGATCCAGGTCGACCCGTCCGGCTACGGAGCCCGGTTCGGTGGCATCACCGCGTTCACCGACCTCGTCATCGACGCCGCCCGCGACGCGGGCGAGCGTGTCGGCACCGGCATGGCGGTCGTGGTGGCCGCGAACCGCACCCGCCACCCCCTCGACGCCCGCACGCTGGCGCGCCTGGCCGGGCAGTACGCCGGACGCGGTGTGGTCGGCTTCGGGCTCTCGAACGACGAGCGGCGGGGTGACACGGCCGCCTTCGCCCCGGCCTTCACCATCGCCGAGCGGGCCGGGCTCTCGCTCGTGCCCCACGGCGGCGAGCTGCGCGGACCTGCCCATGTGGCGCAGTGCCTCGACCACCTGCACCCCACCCGCCTCGGCCACGGCGTGCGCTCGAGCGAGGACCCGGCCGTGCTCGACCGGGTCGCCGAGGCCGGCGTGGCCCTGGAGGTGTGCCCCACCTCCAACGTGGCGCTCGGCGTCTACGCCACCTTGGAAGAGGTGCCGGTGCGCACCCTTGTCGAGGCCGGAGTCGACGTCGCGCTCGGCGCCGACGACCCGTTGCTCTTCGGCTCGCGGCTGGCCGGCCAGTACAACGTCCTGCGGGCCGCGCAGGACTTCAGCGACGACGAGCTGGCCGACCTCGCCGCGATGTCCCTGCGCCGCTCGCACGCCCCCGACGACCTCAAGGCCGCGGCCCTGGCCGACGTCGACCGGTGGCGGACGTCGTGAGCAGCACCGACGTGCCGGACGTCGACCGCCCCGGGCCCGCCGTCCATCCCGGTGCGGACCGGGCCTACGTGCTGGGTCTGCTGTCCGTCGTCGGGGCCGTGTTCGTGCTGCCCGCCCTGCTCGGTCCGTACGTCTGGCACCTGGGGGTCTCGACGCGTCGCGAGATCGACCGCGACCCCACCCGGTGGCTCGGCCGACGACGAGCGTCGGCCGGCATGGTCCTCGGCGCGCTCGCAACGGCGCTGGTCGTCGTCGGCCTGCTCGTCCTGGTGGGCTTCGCCGTGCAGGCTCACCTACAGCTGTCGGCGGACACGGGGTACTGACCCTCCTCCGCGAGGAACGTCCGCGGGACCGCTCAGATCGTGCAGCCGACGAGCACCGGTTCCGGCACGAGCGTGATGCCGAAGGCGTCGCGCACGCCGTCGCGCACCTCCCGGGCCAGGGCGAGCAGGTCCTCGCCCGTCGCGTCGCCGCGGTTCGTGAGGGCCAGGGTGTGCTTGGAGGAGACCGCGGCCCGCCCACCGGGCGCCGCATGACCGCGCTCGAAACCGGCGGCCTGGATGAGCCAGGCCGCGCTGGTCTTGACGGTGCCGTCGGGCTGGGGGAACCGCGGGGCTTCCTCGGGCAGACGCCGGGCAGCGTCGGCGTCGAGGACGGGGTTGGTGAAGAACGACCCGGCACTCCACGTGTCGTGGTCGTCCGCGTCGAGCACCATGCCCTTGGCACCCCGCAGCGCGAGCACCGCCCCGCGGACGTCGGCCAGGGGGGCGCGGTCGCCCACGTCGACGCCCAGGCGGGTGGCCAGCTCGGCGTACGCGACGGGCGCCGACAGGTCGCCCAGACGCAGCTGGAACGCCACGGCGAGCACCACGAACCGGCCGGGCTCGGCCTTGAAGCGGCTGTGCCGGTAGCCGAACCCGCAGTCGACGGCGAAGAGGGTGCGCACCCGCCGCTCCGTACGGTCGTAGACCCGCACCGAGGCGATGGTCTGCGCGACCTCCTGGCCGTAGGCCCCGACGTTCTGGATCGGTGTGGCCCCCACGGACCCGGGGATGCCCGACAGCGCCTCCAGCCCGACCCAGCCGGACTCGACGGCCAGGGCGACGAGCGCGTCCCACGACTCCCCCGCCTGCACGGTGACCATGGCGCCGCTGCAGGCGTCGGCGTCGACCTGGCGTCCCGTCGTGCGCACGAGGACCACGGTCCCGTCGAAGCCGGCATCACCGACCACGAGGTTGCTGCCACCCGCGACCAGCAGGAGCGGGACGCCGGCGTCGTCGGCCGCCCGCACGGCGTCGACGAGCTCCTGCTCGGTGGTGGCCTCGACGACGTCGCGCGCCGGCCCCCCGAGGCGCAGGGTGGTCAGCTGCGCGAGATCCATGCGTCGAGCCTAGGACCCGCACCCACGGCCGTGGGAGGTAGGTGAGGCACCGAACCATGACGTCAGAGGTAGGTGGGGCACCGAATCGGGCCCGGATGAGGTTCGACATCTACCTGCGCCCGTGGTTCGGTGCCTCACCTACCTCTGACGAGTCGGGCCCCGGGGAGCAGAGGCGCTCTCGGCCGGTGCTCCCCGGGACGCACGAGACCCCCGGCCGTGCGGCCGGGGGTCTCGTGACGGTGGTGCGGAAGCTCAGCGCGTCTCGCGGTGGACCTGGTGGGTCTTGCAGCGCGGGCAGAACTTCTTGAGGTCGAGACGATCGGGATCGTTGCGACGGTTCTTCTTGGTGATGTAGTTGCGCTCCTTGCACTCGGTGCAAGCCAAGGTGATCTTGGGTCGAACGTCGGAGCTCTTGCTCGCCACTGGTCTCGCCTCTTCTGGTCTGGGGGTGGTGCTGTGCGCGTCTGGGGGAACTTCGGTAGCTGGGGCGGGACTCGAACCCGCGACACCACGATTATGAGTCGTGTGCTCTAACCACCTGAGCTACCCAGCCGCGGAGGGACGAGTGCCCTCGTCTCTCAGAGCCCCTTTACGGAATCGAACCGTAGACCTTTTCCTTACCATGGAAACGCTCTGCCGACTGAGCTAAAGGGGCAAGCCGACAGCCAACAGTACCCAATGGTCGGCGCAGGACGAAATCGGGGGGTGCCCCTCCCTCGCCGGGGGCGCTCAGCGCCCGGAAGCGCGGGCCAGACGGGCCGGCCACAGCGGCCCGCCGTAGACGAACCCGGTGTACGCCTGCACCAGGTCCGCACCCGCGTCGAGCCGGTCGCGGACGTCCTGTGGGGTGGTCACGCCACCGACGCCGACCAGGGCCAGCCGGTCGCCCACACGCGCCCTGAGCCGACGCAGCACCTCCGTCGAGCGGTCCGCCAGGACCGGGCCCGACAGGCCACCGGCCCCGGCCGCCTCGACCGTCGCCCGGGCCGTGCGCAGCGAGTCCGGGCGCGCGATCGTCGTGTTGGTCGCGCTGATGCCGTCCAGGCCCAGCTCGAGCGCCAGGTCGGCCACCGCGTCCACGTCGGCGTCGGCGAGGTCCGGCGCGATCTTGACCACCAGAGGAACCCTGCTGTTGGCCACCCACGGCCCGGCACCCCCGGGCGCCGTCGCCGCCCAGGGCCCGGCACCCCCGCCGGGGGCGGCGCGCTCGGTGACACCACGGACCGCCTCCAGGATGGGCCGCAGCGCGTCGACGGCCTGCAGGTCGCGCAGGCCCGGGGTGTTCGGGCTCGAGACGTTGACCACGAGGTAGCTCGCGTACGGGGCGAGCAGGCGCGCGCTCTCCACGTAGTCGGCCACCGCCTCGGACGCCGGCACGACCTTCGTCTTGCCGATGTTGACGCCGATCGCCGCGTCGGCGCCGGTACGGGTGCGGCGCAGGCGGTGGAGGCGGGCCGCCACGACGGCCGCGCCGTCGTTGTTGAACCCCATCCGGTTCACGATCGCCTCGTCCTCGAGCAGACGGAACAGGCGCGGCCGTGGGTTGCCCGACTGCGGGCGCGCCGTGACCGTCCCGACCTCGACGTGCCCGAAGCCCAGACCCAGCAGCCCCGGGACGGCGCGGGCGTTCTTGTCGAAGCCCGCCGCCAGCCCGAACGCGTTGGGGAACTCCACCCCCATCACGGTGCGGGGCGCCGGGGGCACCGACGTGAGCGGAGCCGCGAGGCGGCCCCCGAGGCGGATCGCCCGGAACGCCTGCTCGTGCGCGACCTCGGGGTCCATGCGGGCGAAGACCGTCGAGAACAGCGCGTCGTAGGCCACGGTCGCCAGCCTAGTCCGGGCCGATCAGGCCGTTCGCGGCGACGCCGCCGTGGCCCGGGGTGCCGGCCCCGCCCGCCCTGTTGCCGAGCGGGACCGGCACCTACGAGGACGGAGCAGGACCCCGGTCATGACGCGGGACCGGCCACTCCGTCGGGGTGCGGCGCTCAGCCGACCGTGCGGATGAGCTTCTTGTTGACGAACTCGTCCATGCCGAAGCGCCCGAGCTCGCGGCCGAACCCGGACCGCTTGACGCCGCCGAACGGCAGCTCCGCACCCTCGGCGCCGACGCCGTTGACGAAGACCATGCCGGCCTCGATGCGGTCGGCGACCCGCTGCGCCTGGTCCGCGTCGTCGGTGAACACGTAGGAGCCGAGACCGAACGGGGTGTCGTTCGCGAGCTCCACGGCCTCCTCCTCCGACCCGACCTTGAACACGATGCCGACCGGGCCGAACAGCTCCTCGTGGAAGGCGTCGTCGCCGGGCTTCACGCCCGTGAGCACGCCGGGCGGGAAGTGGGCGCCGTCGCGCTCCCCCGCGCTCTCCAGGTGCGCGCCCTGCTCGACGGCACGCTCCACCTGGTCGGCCAGCCGCTCGGCCGCGGCCACGGACGACAGCGGCGCGATGCCCTCGGCGGCCGCGAGCATCCTTGCGGTGAACTTCTCGACGAACGAGTCGTAGAGGTCCTCCACGACGATGAACCGCTTGCCCGCGTTGCAGGCCTGTCCCGTGTTGTCGAGCCGCGCCGCCACGGCCTGGTCGACCGTCTCGTCGAGGTCGGAGGTGCCCAGCACCACGAACGGGTCGGACCCGCCGAGCTCGAGCACGACCTTCTTGAGGTGGCGACCGGCGATCTCGGCCACCGCTGCACCGGCGCGCTCGGACCCGGTGAGCGAGACGCCCTGGACCCGCGGGTCGGCGATGACGTCGGCGACCTGCTCGTTCGTGGCGTAGACGTTGACGTAGGCACCCTCGGGGAAGCCGGCGTCGAGGAAGATCCGCTCGAGCGCCGCCGCGGACTCGGGGCACTGCGGTGCGTGCTTGAGGACGATGGTGTTGCCGGTCGCGAGGTTGGGGCCGGCGAAGCGTGCGATCTGGTAGTACGGGAAGTTCCACGGCATGATCCCGAGAAGCACGCCCACGGCCGTCCGCTTCACGACGGCCGATCCCTCGCCCTCGAGCAGCTCGAGCGGCTCGTCGGCCATGAACGCCTCGGCGTTGTCGGCGTAGAAGTCGTAGATGGCGGTGCAGAAGTCGACCTCGCCCAGGCACTCCTCGAGCGGCTTGCCCATCTCGCGCTGGATGATGGCGGCCAGCTCGTCGCGACGCTCGTGGTGCAGCGCGCCGACGCGGCGCACGAGTGCCGCTCGGTCGGCCACGGTGGAGGACCGCGACCACGTGCGGAACGCCTCGTGCGCGGCCGTGACCGCGTTCTCGACGTCGGCGTCGCTGGCGGTGGGGTACTCCTGGACGACCTCGCCGGTGGCGGGGTTCGTGACGGCGTAGAGGCTCATCGGGGGCTCCTTGGATCAGGGCGGACGGTGGTGGCTGGTCGTGAGGTCGGGAGTCCGACGGTACGCGGTGCGCGGGTCCTCGGCCCGGGGACGAGCGGCGGGACGGATGCGCGGCTCATCGAACCGTCTCCGCCTCGCCGGCGATGCGCTGGGCGATCCAGATCGGCACCACGGAGACGACGATCAGCACCACGGCCACGACCGCGACCACGGGGGCCTGGTTGGGGCGGAACAGGTTGTTGAGGATCCAGATCGGCAGGGTCGTGGTGCCCGGCCCGGCCGTGAAGGTGGTCACGATGATCTCGTCGAAGCTCAGGGCGAAGGCCAGGAGCCCACCGGCGAGCAGCGCCGAGCGCAGCTGCGGGAACGTGACGAGTCGGAACGTCGTCCAGAGGCCCGCGCCCAGGTCGGCCGAGGCCTCCTCCAGGTTGCCGCCCATGCGGCGCAGCCGGGCGATGACGTTGTTGAACACCGTGACGATGCAGAAGGTGGCGTGCGCGACGACCAGCGTGGCCACGCCCAGCTCGATGGCCAGGATCCCGCGGAAGGCGTTGTTCAGCGCCACGCCGGTGACGATGCCGGGCAGGGCGATCGGCAGGATCACGAGCAGGTTCACCGTGTTGCGCCCGAAGAATGCGAACCGCTGCAGCGCGAAGGCCATGAGCGTGCCGAGCAGCAGCGCAACGGCGGTCGAGGCCAGCGCCACCTGGACGCTCGTGAGCACCGCGTCGCGGGCGCCCGCGCTGTGGAACGCGCGCACCCACCACTGGGTGGTGAACCCCTCGGGCGGCCACGTCATCGACGGGTCGGGGTTGAAGGAGTTGGCCACCACGACCAGCAGTGGTGCGTACATGAGCACCAGCACGAGGCCGGTCACGCCGAGCAGCAGACGGCGCGCGAGAGGACTGAGGGTCACGACGCGCTCCTAGAGGGTGTCCAGGGCGCCCGTGCGGCGGACCGCCGCGAGGTACCCGAGCATGACGACGATGGGGATGAGGGCGATCGCGGCGGCCAGCGGCAGGTTGTTGGCCGCGCCGACGTTCGTGTAGACGAGGTTGCCGAGCATCTGGTTGGCACCGCCCACGATGTTGACGCTGATGTAGTCGCCCAGCGTGAGGGAGAAGCTGAAGATCGAGCCCGCGGCGACCGACGGCAGGAGCAGGGGCATCACGACGGTCCGGACGGTGGTGCCCGCCGACGCGCCGAGGTCGCCCGCGGCCTCCAGCAGCGAGTCGGGGACACGCTCCATGCCGGCGAAGATCGGCAGGATCACGTACGGCAACCAGATGTAGGCCTGCGTGAGCACGACGGCGGTCAGGCCGTAGCCGGGGGTCTGGCCGCCGAACGGGTTCAGCACCCAGTCGACGAGTCCGCCCTCGCTGAGCAGCGACCGCCAGGCGAACGCCTTGACGAGGTAGCTCGCCCAGAGCGGCGTGAGGACCGCGACCACCAGCAGGCGTCGCGCACGCGGCGACGCGACCTTGGCCATGTAGAAGGCGATCGGCAGCGCGATCGCGACGTCGACGACCGTCACCAGGGCCGCGACACCGAGCGTGCGCAGCGTGACCGTGCGGTAGAGCGAGTTGGTGACGACCTCGCGCAGGTTGTCGAGGGTGAGGCCACGGTCGATCTCGCCGGTGAAGCTGTCGACCGACCACAGGGCCGTCACGAGCAGCGCCGAGAGCGCCACGACGTAGACGAGCACGAGCCACGTCAGGGGTGCGCTCAGGAACAGCCCGAGCCTCAGCCGCGGTCGCGTGGCGAGGAAGGAGGAGGCCCGGCGGGTGGCCGCCCCGGTCCCGGACAGGGACGGGGCGGCCACCTCGGACGTGGTCGACTGGGTCACGTCAGCCCTTGATCTCGGTCCAGGCCTTGGTCCAGTCCGAGTAGTCGGTGCACTCGACGTCCGTGCGGCCGTCGAGGCACTCGGCGATCGGCGTGCGCCAGTACCAGATCTTGTCCGAGTAGGCCTTGTCGCCGGCGTGGTACGTCTCGCAGAAGCCCTCGCTCGCGAAGTCGCACGCCTCCTCGCTGTTCGGCGACTCGCCGAAGTACTCGGTGGCCTGCGCGTTGGTCTCCGGGTCCTCGATGTGGTTCAGCCACTGGTAGGCACAGTTGGGGTTCTTGGCCTTGGCCGCGATCATCCAGGTGTCGTTCCAACCCGTGACGCCCTCCTTCGGCACCGTGACCTTCACGTTGTCCTGGTCGATCGTGTTCGCGATGACCTGCCAGGTGGTGCCCACCACGGAGTCGCCGGTCTTGAAGGCCGAGGCCTCCTTGAGGTAGTCCGACCAGTACTCGCCGACGTTGGCGCGCTGGCCCTTGAGCAGGTCGACCGCGGCGGCCAGCTGCTTCTCGTCGAGGGCGTAGGGGTTCTCGATCTTCAGCTCCGGCTGCGTCGACATCAGGTACATGGCCGCGTCGGCGATGTAGATCGGCGAGTCGTACGCCGTGACCTTGCCCTTGTACTGCGAGGACTTGTCGAACACGACGTCCCACGACGTGGGCTCGTCCTTCACGACGTCGGCGTTGTACATGAGCAGGTTGGCGCCGTAGCCGTGCGGGACGCCGTAGTTCTTGCCGTCGACGGTGTTCCACTCCTGGTCCTTGAGGAAGTCGAAGACCTTCTCGTAGTTCGGCACCAGGTCGGTGTTGACCTCGGCGGCCGCCTTGGCCGCGATCATGCGCAGCGTGAGGTCGCCGGACGCGGCGACGACGTCGTAGTCGCCGGACTTGGCGAGGTTGAACGCCTCGTCGGACGTGCCGTAGACCTTGCTCGTGACCTGGCAGCCGGTCTCCTCCTCGAAGGAGGTGACCCAGTCGGCGTCGGGGTCGTTGCTGCCGTCCTCGACGTAGCCGGGCCACGCCAGGATCGAGACCTGGCCCTCGGTCTTGCCGAGCTCCGTGGGTGCACCCGTGGCGGCGTCGTCGTCGGAGCCCCCGCCACAGGCGGCGAGAGCGAGGCTGCAGGTGACGGCGGCGGCGATGGCGCCGACGCGGCCTCTCCTGGTCGTGGGGATCATCTCGGATTCCGTTCTCTTCTGTGGGTGTGGTGGGGGGATCAGGTGAGCGTCACGAGGTCGTCGCGACGCCACGAGGCGACGACGGCGTCGCCCCGCTCGACCGCCGCCAGGGCGGTGGAGGGCTCGAGGACGACCAGGCGGGCGCCCTGCTCGGTGTCGACGACGACGCGCCGACCGATGCCGAGGTAGATGGTCTCGGCGACGACGCCGCGGACGCTGTCGCGACCGTCGCCCGGGTCGCTCGACGTCCCGGAGGCCGCGAGCTGGATCTTCTCCGGCCGCAGCGCGTAGCGACCCTCCCGGCCGAGGACGGTGCGCGAGGCGTCGGGGTCGAACAGGTTCGACGTGCCGACGAACGACGCGACGTACTCGTCGACCGGGGTCTCGTAGACGTCGCGGGGGCTGCCCAGCTGCACGATGCGGCCCTCGTTGAAGACGGCGACGCGGTCGCTGAGCGTGAGCGCCTCCTCCTGGTCGTGCGTGACGAAGACGAAGGTGATGCCGAGCTCGCGCTGCAGCTGCTTGAGCTCGACCTGCATCTGCTCGCGGAGCTTGAGGTCGAGGGCGCCGAGGGGCTCGTCGAGCAGGAGCACCTTCGGGCGGACCACGACAGCACGGGCCAGGGCCACGCGCTGGCGCTGACCGCCGGAGAGCTGCGTGGGGCGACGGTCGGCCACGTGCTGCAGGCGCACCGTCTCGAGGGCCTCGAGGGCACGGGCCTGGCGCTCGCGGCGGTCGACGCCACGCACCCGCAGTCCGTACGCCACGTTCTCCAGCACGCTCATGTGCGGGAACAGCGCGTAGTCCTGGAACACGGTGTTGACGTCGCGCTCGAACGGTGCCGAGCCGGTGACGTCGCGTCCCCCGAGCTCGATCGAGCCCGCGGTCGGCTGCTCGAAGCCGGCCACGAGACGCAGCACCGTGGTCTTGCCGGACCCCGACGGACCCAGCATCGAGAAGAACTCGCCGTCGGCGATCTCCAGGTCCACGCCGTCGACGGCCCGCACCTCGCCGAAGTGCTTCTGCAGGCCGCTCAGTCGGATCGCGGGCGTGGCTCCGGTGCCGGTCATCGGGCTCCTTCGACGGCTTCTCCCCGTCCGTCCTGACGGTCGGGAGGAGTGGTGTGGATCACCTTCCGCCGCAAAACATATGGTCTTGGATGTTAAATGTCCACACTCTCGTGTCACGATTCGGTAAACATGTCCGGACCGGCAGCCCGCCGGCCCGAGGACACGAGGAGATCGATGGCCGCCGTGCGACGACGCTCGACCCGCGCGCGCACCGCCGTGTTCGCGCCCATCGGTGAGCTCGGCCGGGCGGTCCGCGTGGAGCAGCGTCTGGCCCAGGCCATCCGCTCGGGGATCCTCGAGGACGGCGAGCGCCTCCCGAGCGAGTCCGAGCTGGCCAGCATGCTCGGCGTCGCGACCGTCACGGCGCGCGAGGCGCTCGTGTCGCTGCGCGCGCAGGGGCTCGTCACGACCATGCGCGGACGTGGCGGCGGCTCGTTCGTCACCCGGCCCGTCGGCGCGACCGACGACGTCCTCGAGCGTCGTGTGGCCGCCATGACCCGCGTCGACATCGCCGACCACGGCATCCACTACGCCACGGTGCTGAGCGGGTGCGCCGAGCTGGCCGCCGAGCGGGCCAACGTCGAGGAGGTCGAGGACCTGCGGGCGATCCTGCCCCCCGACGACACCGACGACGCGGCCACGTGGCGCCACGTCGACACCGAGCTCAACCTCGCCGTGGCGGCGCTCTCGCACTCGGCCCACCTGGCCCGCGAGGTGATGCGCCTGGAGATGGAGTTCGGCACGCTCCTGCGGCTCGGGTTCGGCAACCCTGAGCAGCAGGCCGACCTGCGCGACCACCACGCGACGCTGCTCGCGGCCATCGCGGACCACGACGGCAACGAGGCCCGACGCGTGGTGCGCGCCCGGGTGCGACGACTGCTCGGCGAGCTCGCCGAGCTCCACGCAAGGATCAGGTGAGCGCGATGTCCCCAACCCCGAACACTCAGCCCCCGAACACCCAGCCCCCGAACGACCAGGCCCCGGGTCCCGGCACCGAGGTGCCCCCGCAGGTGGCGGCCTGCGTGCAGGCCGTCGAGGACCTGTTCCACCCGCTGCTGGTGACGCTGCGCGAGAGCGGCGAGGCCCTGGCCCCGCTCTTCGACGGGCCCGTCGACGCGGCACGGGTGCTCACCGCGTCCCGCCCCCACGCCCTCGAGGTGCTCGCCGACCCGCACACCGTGGGCGCCGGCTTCGTCGTCTCACCGGGGATCCTCACCGACGAGACCTACCTGCTCGCGTGGTGGCAGGGCGACGACCAGGGGCTCATCCCCGACTCGATCGCCCTCGTGCAGTCGACGGACTACAGCCGCCAGGAGTGGTTCCGCACCCCGCAGCGCACGCACGCGTCGCACGTGACCGGCCCCTACATCGACTACGTGTGCACCGACGAGTTCATGCTCACCTCCACGGTCCCGGTGGAGCGTGACGGGCACATGCTCGGGGTCATGGGGGCGGACGTGCTGGCCGAGACCGTCGAGCGGACGCTGCTCGAGGTCTTCCGCACCGCCGACGCGACGCTCGTGAACGACCACGACCGAGTGGTGCTGTCCTCGCACGTGCACCTGTTCGCCGGCGAGCCGGTCGACCGCGGCGACTTCACGACGCAGGTCCCGTGCCCGGGACTGCCCTTCACTGTGCTGGTCTGACCCGCGCAGGGTCGCGGGACGAGGCGGGACCCGCGCCCGGGTAGGCGTCCACGACGAACGTCCGCAACCGCTCGGCCAGGGCGGCGAGCGTCTCCTGTGCCGGATGCGTCGAGGACCAGGCCACGAACAGCCGGACCGTGAGGTCGCCTCCGCCGGCCCGGACGCGCACCCCGTGCAGGCCGTACCGACTGTCGTCGGAGACCACCGCCACGCCGCGGCCGGCGGCGGCGAGCGCCTGTGCCACGGTGCCGCTGCTCGCCTCCACGAGCGACGCCGGCCAGCGCTGCTCGCGCTCAACCACCGCGTCGAGCACCTGCCGGGCGGCGAACGTGGGAGGAACGGTGACCACGACCTGCTCGAGCAGCTCGGCGAGCCCGACGCTCTCGCGACCGCCCCACGGGTGGTCGGCAGGCACGAAGGCCCACACCGGCAGCTCCGGCAGCGCGGCCGAGCGCAGCGGTCGGCGCGGTCGGCGGGTGGTCACCACGAGGTCCGCCCCCCGGCGCAGCGCCTCGTCGACGTCGAGCGGGTCGGTCTCGACCACCGACGGCGTGGGGTCGTCGGGTGCGAGGCTGGCGAGGAACGGCGACACGACGTCGGTGAGCGTGGTGGCGGGAGCAGCGATGGTCACGCGGTCGAGCCCGCCCTCGGCCCGGACGCGGGCAGCGGTGCGCAGGGCGTCGGCCGAGGCCAGCACGTCGCGGGCCAGCGGCAGCAGGCTGCGCCCGGCGGAGGAGAGCACGAGCCGGCCGCCGTGCCGCTCGAACAGGTCGACACCCAGGTCGCGCTCGAGCTGGCGGACCTGGCGCGAGAGCGACGGCTGGGTCACCCGAACGCGGTCGGCCGCCGCGCTCACGGTCCCGGCGTCGACCACCGCGACGAAGTAGGTGAGGGTGCGCAGCTCCATCCCCCCACTATATGCCTGTGAGGCATTGACTTGATCCGATATCGGCATTGGACGGCATGGGGTGACCGGCACGAGACTGGCGTGGTCACCGCGCCCCAGGAGGAACCCATGTCCGTGCGACCGCCCGTCGTCCAGAAGCGCCACCTGGCCACCGAGCTGCCCGGACCGCGCTCGCGCGAGCTGATGGCCCGCAAGCACGCCGCCGTCGCCGCCGGCGTGGGCACGACCATGCCGGTCTTCGCCGTCGAGGCCGGGGGCGGCATCGTCGTGGACGTCGACGGCAACAGCCTCATCGACCTGGGGTCCGGCATCGCCGTCACCACGGTCGGCAACAGTGCGCCGCGCGTCGTGGCGGCCGTGCAGGACCAGGTCGCCGCCTTCACCCACACCTGCTTCATGGTCACGCCCTACGAGGGCTACGTGGCCGTCGCGGAGGCGCTCAACCGGCTCACGCCGGGCGACCACGACAAGCGCACCGCCCTGTTCAACTCCGGCGCCGAGGCCGTCGAGAACGCCGTCAAGATCGCCCGCGCCCACACGAAGCGGCAGGCCGTCGTCGTGTTCGACCACGCCTACCACGGCCGCACGAACCTCACGATGGCCATGACCGCGAAGTCGATGCCCTACAAGCACGGCTTCGGCCCGTTCGCCTCCGAGGTCTACCGCGCCCCGCTCTCCTACCCGTTCCGCGACGGCGACCTCGACGGCGCGACCGCGGCCGCCCGCGCACTCGACGTGGTCGAGAAGCAGGTGGGGGCGGCCAACCTCGCCGCGATCGTCATCGAGCCCGTGCAGGGCGAGGGCGGCTTCATCGAGCCGGCGTCGGGCTTCCTCCCGGCCCTGGCCGCGTGGTGCCGGGCCAACGACGTGGTGTTCGTGGCCGACGAGGTCCAGACCGGCTTCGCCCGCACCGGCGACCTGTTCGCCTGCGACCACGAGGGCGTGGTGCCCGACCTGATCGTCACCGCCAAGGGCATCGCCGGCGGCCTGCCGCTGTCGGCCGTGACGGGCCGCGCCGAGATCATGGACGCCGCGCACGTCGCGGGGCTCGGCGGCACCTACGGCGGCAACCCGCTGGCCTGTGCCGCGGCACTGGCTGCAATCGAGACCATCGAGGCCGAGGGACTCGTCGAGCGGGCCCGCGAGGTCGGGACGCTCATGACGGAGCGGCTTCGAGCCCTGCAGGCACGCGACGACCGGCTCGGCGACGTGCGCGGACGCGGCGCGATGATCGCCGTCGAGCTGGTGAGGCCGGGCACGACCGACCCCGACCCCGACCTCGCGAAGGCCGTGGCGTCGGCGGCCCACGCCGAGGGCGTCATCGTGCTGACCTGCGGCACCTACGGCAACGTGCTGCGCTTCCTCCCGCCGCTGGCCATCGGCGACGACCTGCTCGGCGAGGGCCTGGACGTCCTGGAGGCAGCCTTCGCCGCTGCAGCGCGGTCCGAGGCGACCCGATGACCGTGCAGGTCGCGTCTGCCCACGCCGAGGCCCTCGACCCGACCCGTGGGGTACTCGTGGGTGGAGTCTGGCGGGCCGGGGGCTCAGGGTCCTTCGACGTCGTCGACCCGGCCGACCTCTCGGTCGTCGCCCAGGTGTCCGACGGCGACCTGGGCGACGCCACCGCGGCCGTCGACGCCGCGGCCGAGGCATTCACCTCGTGGCGTCGCACGTCGCCGCGCGAGCGGTCGGTGGTGCTGCACCGGGCGTTCGAGCTGATGATCCGCGACACCGACCGGCTGGCCGACCTCATCGTCAGCGAGAACGGCAAGTCCGTCACCGACGCGCGGGGCGAGGTCGTGTACGCCGCGGAGTTCTTCCGCTGGTTCGCCGAGGAGGCGGTGCGCCCGCACGGCGACTACGGCTCCTCCCCCGCCGGTGGCACGCGCACGATCGTGACGCACCGACCCGTCGGCGTGGCCGCGCTCGTGACGCCGTGGAACTTCCCGGCCGCGATGGCCACGCGCAAGATCGCGCCGGCCCTCGCGGCCGGCTGCACGGTGGTGCTGAAGCCCGCCGCCGAGACGCCGCTGACGGCTCTGGCCGTCGCCCGGCTGCTGACCGAGGCCGGCGTGCCCGACGGGGTCGTGAACGTGGTGCCGACGACCGACGCCGCCGGGGTCGTGGGCCACTGGCTCGCCGACCCGCGGGTCCGCAAGATCTCGTTCACCGGGTCCACCCGCGTCGGCTCGATCCTGTTGGGCCAGGCCGCCGAGCGCGTCGTGAACGCGTCGATGGAGCTGGGCGGCAACGCCCCGTTCGTCGTGGCGGACGACGCCGACGTCGACGCGGCCGTGGCCGGCGCGATGGTCGCGAAATTCCGCGGTGGCGGCCAGGCGTGCACGGCGGCAAACCGCTTCTACGTGCACGCCGACGTCGTGGACGCGTTCGTCGAGCGCCTCGGCGCCGAGGTCGAGCGGCTGTCCGTCGGCCCGGCACGTAGCGGCGCCGCGGTCGGTCCCCTCATCTCCGCCACGGCGGTCGAGACCCTGGCCCGCGTGGTGGACGAGGCGGTGCAGGCCGGTGCGCGCATCAGCCACCGCGCCGAGCTGCCCGACGCGCCCGGCCACTTCTTCGCACCCACCGTGCTGGTGGACGTCCCGGCCGAGGCCACGATCCTCGACCACGAGCTGTTCGGCCCGGTGGCCCCGATCGTCACCTGGCACGACGACGCCGAGCTGCTCCGGCTCGTGAACGCGAGCGAGATGGGCCTGGCCGCGTACGTCTTCTCGCGCGACCTGCAGCGCGCGATCCGGCTCGGGGAGGCCTTCGACGCCGGCATGGTGGGCGTCAACCGCGGCCTCGTCTCCGACCCGTCGGCCCCGTTCGGCGGCGTCAAGCAGAGCGGACTGGGCCGCGAAGGCGCCCGCGAGGGCCTCGAGGAGTACACCGAGACGCAGTACCTCAGCGTCGACTGGCCCGCCTGACGTCGCGCGCTTTCGTCAGCGCGGGGGACGCGCCGACGTGCTGCGCGGGATGAGCGTGGGCGCGACGGCCACGTGGCGCGGCGGCACGCCGGCGCGGGCCTCGTCGAGCAGCTCGAGCGCGGCGGCGGCGACCTGGTCGAACGGCACGCGCACCGTCGTGAGCGGACGGGGCAGGCGGGCCGAGACCGGGACGTCGTTGTAGCCCACCACGGAGAGGTCGTCGGGCACGGAGAGCCCGAGCGCCTGGGCGGCAGCGAGCACCCCGATGGCCGTGTTGTCGTTGACCGCGAACACCGCGGTCGGCCGGTCGTCCGCCGCGAGCACCTCGCGCGCGACCAGCTCGCCGGACTCCATGCTGAACGCCGACTCGTGCACCAGGTCGTCGACGTCCGCCACGCCGGCCTCGGCCATCGCGCGCCGGAAGCCCGTCTGACGGCCGACCGCGCTCGACGCGAACGAGGGCCCGGCCACCAGGGCGATGCGGCGGTGACCGAGGTCGAGCAGGTGCCGGGTGGCGAGGTAGCCACCGAGCTCGTCGTCACCGGTGGCCGACGGAGTGGTTCCGTCGGAGCGCAGCGCCAGCACCACCGGCACCCCGTGCCCACGCAGCCCCGACGTCACCTCGTCGTCGAGGCGCGCCGTCGTGAGCACCAGACCGTCGATCCGCTGGTCGAGGAGCTGCTCGACGGCCTCGGCCTCGGCCGCCGGGTCGTCGTCGGTCGTGGCGACGATGGCGAACTGACCGCGGCGGGCGCACGCCGCAGCCAGCTGCTCGAAGGTCATGGCCATCACCGTGTCGGTGAGCCGTGGCACCAGCACGCCGATGGTGCGGGTCTGCTGGCGTCGCAGCGCGGAGGCGAAGCGGTCGCGTCGGTAGCCCAGCCGTCGCGCGGCCTCACGGACGCGCTCCGCGGCCGGACTGCTCGACGGCGGCAGCCGCTCGTCGAGCACGCGCGAGACGGTCGACTTCGAGACGCCCGCCTCGCGGGCGACGTCGAGGATCGTGGGGGGACGCACGGGCGTCTCGGTCACCGCTGTCCTCCTCTGGTCGACGAGCCGGGTGCTGGCCAGCATAGGCGCAGCCGGTGCTCGCACCCAGCTGCGCGCCCCCGAAGACGCTCGCCCGAAACGGTTGACAGCGTGGTCCCGGTCACACACGATGGGAACGTTCCCGTGAACGTTGTCACACTCTCAGCCACGCCCCGACGACGTCCGTCCACCACGAGGACCCCGCCCGGACCGACCGGACGGACACACGGATGAGCCCTCCGTGGGATAGACAGAGAAGGACGACCATGACAGACACCGCCCCCGCCCCCGCCGACCAGGCGGGCCCCGCCTCGGACCGATCCCGCCGCTCGCGCCGCGGGCTCGCCGCGACGCTCGCCCTCATGGGACCCAGCTTCATCGCCGGGGCCTGGCAGTTCGGACCCGGCAACCTCGCGTCGGCCGTGCAGGCCGGCAGCGCCCACGGGTACGCCCTCATCTGGGTCATCGCCGTCTCGACCCTCCTCATGATCGTCTTCACCGACATGAGCGTGCGCCTGGCCATCGTCTCCCCCGGCTCGCTCGTGCAGACGATCAAGGACCGACTCGGCCGCCCCGTCGGGACGGCCGCCGGCATCGGCGTCTTCCTCATCAGCCTCTGCTTCTCCGTCGGCAACGCCGTCGGGTCGGGCCTGGGCTTCTCCATGCTGTTCGGGGGCTCCCCCACGCTCTGGACCATCGGCTGCACCGTCGTCGTCGGGGCGGTGGCCTGGGCGCCCAACTACTACAAGCTCTTCGAGCGCGCCGTGCTCGGGCTGGTCGTGCTGATGGGGATCGGCTTCGTGCTCGGCGCCTTCCTGTCCAAGCCCGACTGGGTCGCCGCGGCCGACGGCCTCTTCCCGACCGTCCCCTCCGACGCGGGCCTGCTGATCATCGCCCTCGTGGGCACCAACTTCTCGATCAACGCCGCGTTCTTCACCGGGTACGCCTCGCGCGAGCGGGGCCTGAAGGCCGCGGACTACCGCACGACGACGATCGCGGACACGATCCCCGGCATCCTGGCGCCCGGCATCATGACGGCCCTCGTCATCGTCACCGCGGCCGCCGCGCTGCAGAACACCGGCACCGGCGCCGCCACCTTCCCCGAGCTGGCGAACGTCCTGCGCCCTGTGGCGGGCGACCTCGGCGCCACGCTGTTCGGGCTCGGCTTCTCCGCCGCTGCGTTCTCGTCGATGGTCGCCAACGCGACAGCCGGCGGCACGCTGCTCTCCGACGGCCTCGGACGCGGCAACACGATGGACCGGGTGAGCGTCAAGCTCGGCATGTTCGCGGTCCTGGCCTTCGGGCTCGCGGTCACGCTCGTCTCGAACGGCTCCCCCGTGGAGCTGATCATCACGGCACAGGCCCTCACGGTGATCGTCGCACCGCTGCTCGGCCTGCTGCTGTTCGTCATGACCACGCGCCGCGACCTGATGGGTCGCTACGCGAACCGGTGGTGGCAGAACGCGCTCGGGGTGGTGGGACTCGTGGCGATCTTCGCCCTCTGCTACCGACTGCTCACGATCGTTCTCTGACCCGCCGCACAGCACGCCGACGTCGGCCCCGTTCCTTCTCGAGGAGCGGGGCCGACGGCGTTGGCGGAGGCCGTCCCGATCGATCTCGTGTCGGGCTCCGCTCGGCCCTTGACACGGTGACCCGCGTCACGCACACTCGATATGGGAACGTTCCCGCGAACGTTCCGTAACCACCGACCGACCCGCTCGAAGAGGACCCACCATGACGCTCGACCTCCGCGGCCTCACCCCGGCCCCCGTCACCCCGTTCACCCGCGACCTCGAGGTCGACTACGACGCCGTGGCGTCGCTGACCCGCTGGTACGCCTCCATCCCCGGCATCACCGGCCTGGTCTACCTCGGCCACGCGGGCGAGGGCACCTACCTGACCCAGGAGGAGCAGGTCAAGGTCATCGAGGTGGCCGTCGAGAACGCGGGCGACGTGCCGGTCATCGCCGGCATCACCGGCGAGGGCGACAAGGTCGCTGGCCTCGAGGCCAAGCGCGCCGTCGACGCCGGTGCCAGCGCCGGACTCCTGTACCCCTCGCACGGCTGGCTCCGGTTCGGCTACCAGCAGGGCGCACCGCAGGAGCGCTACCGCATCGTGCACGAGGAGTCGGGCCTGCCGCTCATCCTGTTCCAGTACCCCGATGCCACCAAGGCCTCCTACGACCTGCAGACCCAGCTCGAGATCGGCGCGCAGCCCGGCGTCTTCGCGACGAAGAACGGCGTGCGCAACATGCGCCGGTGGGACACCGAGATCCCCGTCCTGCGCCAGGAGCTGCCCGACCTGCAGATCCTCTCCTGCCACGACGAGTACCTGCTGCACACGATGTTCGACGTCGACGGCCTGCTCGTCGGCTACGGAGGAATCGCGCCCGAGCTGCTGGTCGAGCTCATCGCCGCCGGCAAGGCGCACGACTACCCCGCGGCCCGCGCTATCCACGACGCCCTGCTCCCGGTGACGAAGAACGTCTACCACCGCGGTTCGCACATGGAGGGCACCGTGGCGCTGAAGCTGGCCCTCGTGGAGCGCGGCAAGCTCGAGCACGCCGCCGTCCGTCCGCCGCTGCTCGACCTCGCCCCCGAGGCGCAGGGCGAGATCAGCCTGGCCCTCAAGCAGGCCGGGATCATCTGATCCCTCCCCCGCGACCCGGTGGCTCCCGGCGTCGTGCCCCGACCCGCCGTGTGGACACGCGGGGCTCGGACCCACCTGACGGGTCCGGCACGGGGCACGACCCTGGGAGCCACCGGGCCGACCGTGCCGCACACGACCTCGCCCCCGACCACGATGGTCGGGGGCGAGGTCGTCTCCGCACCGACGACGACGGGCCCCGCCGGGCTCTCGCCCGACGAGGCCCGTCGGTTCCAGCGACTCTTTCACGCTGTGGCAGGTGCAGGATTCGAACCTGCGAAGGCAATGCCGGCTGATTTACAGTCAGCTCCCTTTGGCCGCTCGGGCAACCTGCCAGGGATGCCGCCCGCCGAGACGGGCAACGACGAGAAACCATACCGCAGAGGGGCCTGCGGGACCCAACCGCATCCGCGCCGGCGTAGGGGTTGACAACCTACAACCATTTAGTTGTAGATTGTGGCCATGAGTGATCACCAGGACGACGACCGGGCCGACGCCCTGTTCGGCGCCCTGGCCGACCGGACCCGGCGCGACATCCTGCGTCGCGTGCTGGCCGGGGAGCACTCCGTGAGCCGGCTCGCCGAGCACTACCCGATGAGCTTCGCCGCCGTGCAGAAGCACGTCGCGGTGCTCGAACGGGCCGGCCTGGTCACCAAGCGCCGGGTCGGCCGCGAGGCCCTCGCGAGCGGGGACGTCGAGGCCGTGCGGTCCGTCGCCTCGATGCTCGGCGAGATCGAGGCCGTGTGGCGCGGACGCGTCGCCCGGATCGACGACCTGCTCGCCGACCCCGCCGCACCACCTGCCACACCGTCCGAGCAGCACGACACCACCACCCACACCACCCAGGAGAAGTGACATGCCCGTCATCGACGTCCAGAAGGACCTGGACCAGCGCACCATCACCATCACCGCCGAGTTCGCCGCTCCCGTCGAGCGCGTGTTCGGCATCTACGCCGACCCCCGCCAGCTGGAGAAGATCTGGGGGCCGCCCACCCACCCGGCGACGTTCGTCGACCACGACCTCACGCCCGGCAGCCGCATCACCTACTACATGACCGGCCCGGAGGGCGAGAAGTACGGCGGCTACTGGGACGTGGTCTCCGTCGACGCGCCGCACGGCTTCGAGGTGCGGGACGGGTTCGCCGACGAGGACCTGAACCCCGTCGAGAGCATGCCGTCCTCGACCAACAGCTTCCGCTTCGAGCCGGTCGACGGGGGCACCCGCGCCACCTACGTCTCGACCTACCCCTCGGCCGAGGCCCTGCAGCAGGTGCTCGACATGGGCGTCGAGGAGGGTGCGCGAGCCGCCATGGGCCAGATCGACGACTTCCTGGCGGCCTGACCCGGCAGGTGCCGGGGCTGCGTCACGGCCTGGGGCGGCAGACGGCACGGCGGGCGCTCGAGGCGAGCGCCTAGTCTGAGGGGCGGGACCCGCAGGTCCCGCCCCTTCGCCGTCCCAGCCAGCACAGGAGAGAGAACAGTGGCCGACTCCTCGTTCGACATCGTCAGCAAGCTCGACCGTCAGGAGGCCGACAACGCCCTCAACCAGGCGATGAAGGAGATCTCCACCCGGTACGACTTCAAGAACACCGGCGCCCTGCTGGAGTGGAAGGGCGAGGAGGGCATCGAGATCACCGCGAACGCCGACGAGCGCGCCCTCGCCGTGCTCGACGTGTTCAAGGAGAAGCTCGTCAAGCGGGGCATCAGCCTCAAGGCCCTCGAGACCGGCGACCCGCGCCAGAGCGGCAAGGACGTCAAGATCAACGGCACGTTCAGCCAGGGCATCAGCACCGAGCAGGCCAAGAAGGTCTCCAAGCTCATCCGCGACGAGGGGCCCAAGGGCGTGAAGGTCCAGATCCAGGGCGACGAGCTGCGCGTCACCAGCAAGAAGCGCGACGACCTGCAGGAGGTCATCGCGCTGCTGAAGGGCGCCGACCTCGACTTCGCGGTGCAGTTCGTCAACTACCGCTGACGCGCGGCGTGCGGGGGCTCAGGCCACCGCCTCCCAGAGCCACGCGGCACTGACCGTGGCCCCGACGCCGAGCACGACGAGCAGCGCCACGGCGAGCAGCAAGCAGCCGATGACCCCGAGGAAGCTCCCGTCACCGAGGTCGACGACCTCAGAGTCCGGCCACTCATCCTGCAGAGGATGACGGGAGAGGCGGGCATTGGCGTGCGCCAGGTCGCAGAACAGCAAGACCTGTTCTCGGCGGAAGAGCCGCTCCTCGCCCCGGTCGAGCAGCTCGGAGCGTCCCACGACGAGCTTGATCGCCTGCTCCCCGTCGGCGTCGACCTCTCGACCGCAGTGAAAGCACTGACGTTCACGATCGATCGGCTCGGTCGGTGTCTCGGGCGTCGCCATGCGGGCGACCCTAGCGGCGAGCGACGCCGAGCTCCCAGCCATTTCTCGCGTGCAGCGGCGCAGCGCCACTCCGGACGCGGTCCGGCGGGCTAGCGACGCCCGGGTCGCGGAGCGGGTCAGCGGTCGACGCGGACCACCGACATGTCCTCGGCGATCTCGACGCTGACGTCGTCGTCGTTGCCGAGGTCGACCTCGACCTCGTAGGCGTGGTCGCGGTCGTCGCTGTACTCGACGTCGGTGACCCGACCCTGGCCGACCTCGTCGAGGGCGACCTTCTCGAGCTGGCCCCGCAGCTCGGCGTCGGTCACGTCGTCGCCGTCGCCACCGTCCGTGGAGCCGGCCGACGGGCTCTGCGACGTCGGCGCACTCTCGGTGGAGGACTGCGCGGACGAGGTGGCGGCGGGGACGACGTCGTCATCGCCGGAGCCGCAGGCGCTCACGCCGAGCGCGAGGACGAGGGCCGTGGCGGAGGCGGCGAGCAGGCGGGTGGTCTTCATGGGATTCTCCTCGGGGGCTTGGTGTGGTCCCCATGCAAGGCCCCGTGCGTGAGAGCGGCATGACGCGACGGTGAGAGGCTTCTCATGCAGGGCGCGGGGCGCCGGCGCGGGTGTCCGCGCGAGCGCGCGTCCACGGCCAGACCAGCAGCGCCCAGACGCCGGCGACCACCGCGATCTCGACCGCCACGTACCACGGCCATGCCGGGAGGACGTCGAGCAGCGAGGCGCGGCTCGGCTTGCCGTTGAGGTAGCCGTAGTTGGTGTCGGCGAGCGTGTTGTAGACCATGACCGACGCCGCCCACACGAGCGTGATCACGACCGTGCGGCGGTAGGTCGACCACGTCGGCAGCACGCCGAGCCCGAGGACGAGGTAGACCGCGGCCCACACGATGAGCAGGTGCATCGCCCAGAACATGACGAACCTCGGCTCGGGCCACGCCGAGGCGAGGTCGGGGGTGGCCATGCCCTGCGTCGTGAGGGTGAGTCCCCAGAGGTAGGTCACGGTCGACGTGAGACGAGAGCGCGTCCACAGGGCGTGCACCGCGAACATCCAGGCCAGGTCGCACAGCTGGAACGGCAGCGACGTGCGCGGGTTCCACTCCGCCGGCAGCAGCTGCAGGACCTGCAGGGGCACCGTGACCCCGACGATGCCGACGGCGAGGACGCGGCTCGTCATGGCCTCCCCCGCCGTTCCGCGCACCCGCCGTCCGAGCAGCACGATCGGCACCAGGCCGACGGCGAACAGCACGAGCACCGTCACGTGGCTGGTGTCGTAGGCCTGGAACTCCCCCGCTGCGAGCACGTCCCGTCCGTCGACCACCACGACCGCAGCGTAGACCGCTAGGCGGGCCGCCGGGCGATCGTCACGGCGAAGTCGGACGCCGGCGTGAGCGGACGTAGGTCCCACGTGGCGAACCGCTGCTCCATGGCGAGGCCGGCGGCGTCGAGGTCGGCGTCGAGGTCGGCCAGGCCGTAGTGCCAGTCGAGGCGGAAGCCGAGCACCAGCGCTCCGTCGTCGGTCACGTGGCGCGCGAGCCGCTCCACCACCCGCCGTTCGGTCCCCGGGGCCAGGAAGACCATCACGTTGCCGGCCGTGACCACGACGTCGAACGTCTCGCCGAGGTCGAGGTCGGCGAGGTCGGCGACGAGCCAGCGAGGTCCGGGGTGCGTGGCCTGCGCCTCGGCGACCAGCACCTCGTCGGCGTCGACGCCGGTGACGTCGTGGCCCCGCCGGTGCAGGGTCCCGCCGAGACGTCCCGCGCCGCACCCGGCGTCGAGCACCCGGGCGCCGCGCGGGCTGAGAGCGTCGACGAGGCGCGCCTCGCCCTCCAGGTCGGCACCCTCGGCCGCCAGCGCGCGGAACCGGTCGCGGTACCAGGTGGAGTGGTTCTCGTCGGTGTCGGTGAACCAGCGTGGCGTCGACGTCATGGACACCATCGTGGACGATCGCCCACACCCCTGCGCGTCCGACCGGACGGACCGTCGCATCGACCCGGACCGGACCGGGCCTACGCTCGGACGGTGACGCAGCAGGACACCCCCACCACGACGGCGCCTCGGGAGGGCAGCGGGCTCCCCTACGGCATCGGCGCGTACCTCTGCTGGGGCCTGTTCCCGCTGTACTGGCCGCTGCTCGAGCCGGCCGGACCGCTGGAGGTGCTGGCCCACCGCATCGTGTGGTCGCTCGTCTTCGTGCTGGTGCTCATCGCCGCGACCCGCCGCTGGGGACGCTTCCGCGACATCGCCCGTGACCGGACGCTCATGCTGTTCCTCGCGCTCGCGTCGGTCACGATCGCGCTCAACTGGGGCGGGTTCATCTGGGGCGTCACCAACGGGCACGTCATCGAGACGTCGCTCGGCTACTTCATCAACCCGCTGGTCACCGTGCTGCTCGGCGTGTTCGTGCTCAAGGAGACGCTGCGGCCCGCCCAGTGGGCCGCCGTGGGCATCGGGTTCGTGGCCGTCGTCGTGCTCACCGTGGACTACGGGCGCCTCCCGTGGATCGCCCTGCTGGTCGCCGGCTCGTTCGCGACCTACGGCTTCCTCAAGAAGCGGGCCTCGCTCGGGGCCTTCGAGGGACTCGGCATGGAGACGCTCATCCTCGCGCCCGTGGCCGTCGCGTTCCTGGTCGTCCTCCAGCTGCGCGGCGACCTGACCTTCGGCCACGCCGGTGCCGCGAACGCGACGCTCCTCGTCGGGACCGGAGTGGTCACGGCCATCCCGCTGCTCATGTTCGGCGCCGCCGCCACCCGGCTGTCGCTCACCACCATCGGGCTCCTGCAGTACCTCGGACCGTTCCTGCAGTTCCTGCTCGGCCTGTTCGTCTTCGACGAGGCGATGAGCACCGCACGCTGGATCGGCTTCGCCCTCGTGTGGTCGGCACTCGTGATCTTCACGATCGACGCGATCGGCAACCGACGCCGCATCCTGCGCCAGACCGCCGCCAACGCCGAGGCCTGCTGAGCACCGACCTCAGGCGTCGCGTGCGGCCCTCAGCTCCGCCGCGAGCTCCTCGGCCAGGGCGATGGCGCGGTCCAGCCGGCTCGGCGCCACCGCCGCGGCGTCGTCGTCGCCCACGGCCGTGTCCGGACGCGGGTGCAGCGCCAGGTCGAAGGCCACCAGGTCGGAGCGGTGCCAGGTGGAGAACACCTCGATCGGCAGCCCGTCCTGGTCGAGGCTCGAGCCCTCCAGCAGCAGCAGCGGCGACCCGGCCGGCACGTCCAACGCCGCGTCGAGCGGCGGCGCCGCCGCCACCGCACGCACCGTCCGCCGCCCGTCGAGCACCCGGCGTCCCGTGGCCGCCTGGACCGCACCGTGCAGCGAGCCGTCCACGAGGGCGGTGGGATCCAGGGCTGCCCCGACGTCGCGCGGGAGGTAGGTGCGGATGAACGCCACCACCTGGTCGTCGACGCTGCGCAGGCGCTCGAGCACGACCACCTCCTCGCCGAGGTGGTCGACGTGCTGGGGCGGGGCCGTCGACTCGAACCGCAGCACCGCGGTCCTCGTGCGGTTGCCGATCAGCTCCAGCTGGGACATCAGCCCCGAGGTGAGGTCGACGTCGCGGCGCAGCTCCGGGCGGGGCGCGACGATGGTGCCGCGGCCCCGGGCGCGCCGCACCAGGCCCTCGGCCTCGAGCGTGCCGAGGGCCTGGCGCACGACCGAACGGGAGACCGAGAACTGCTCCTGAAGAGCGCTCTCGCTGGGCAACAGGTCGCCGGGGGTGAGCTCACGGTCCTGGATGCGGCCACGCAGGTCGGCGGCGATGCGTGCGTGCAGCGGCGTCCTGGCCACGTTCCCTCCTCCTGCGCCGACCCTCACCCGTCCGGGCCTGGACCGTCAGACTAGTGCGCCCTCCGCCTCCTGGGCCGTGCGCCACACGTGGTCCCAGCCGGGCGCCAGGTCCGCGGCTCGCTCGGCCGCCAGCACGAGACTGGCCTCGCGAGCCACACCCTCACCGGCGATGTCGAACGCGGTCCCGTGGTCCACGGAGACCCGCACCACGGGCAGGCCGACGGTGATGTTGACGCCGTCGTCGCCGTAGACCGCCTTGAAGGGGGCGTGGCCCTGGTCGTGGTAGCAGACCACGACCAGGTTCCAGCGACCCTTGACCGCCTGCGGGATGAGTGCGTCCGCGGGCAACGGACCGTGCACGTCGAGCCCGGCGGCGCGGGCCCGCTCGACCGCGGGCGCCAGGACGTCGGCGTCCTCGTCGCCGAAGATCCGGTTCTCCCCGGCGTGCGGGTTGAGTCCCGCGACGCCGATCCGCTCCCGCGGACGCCCGAGCGCCTTCGTGAAGGCGCCCACGAGCTTCAGCACGGCGTCGGTGCGCTGGGGCGTCACGTCCTCGATGGCGCGGCGCAGCGACACGTGCGTCGTGAGATGGAAGAAGTAGAGGTCGCCGGCCGACAGCACGAGCGAGAAGTTCTTCACCCCGAACTCGTGCGCGAGCAGCTCCGTGTGGCCCGGGAACTGGTGTCCCGCGGCGTGCATCGCGGCCTTGTTCAGCGGGGCGGTGACGATGCCCTGGACCTTGCCCTGCTTGGCGAGGTCGACGGCGGTCACGACGTAGCGGTGCGACCCGTCGCCGGCGTCCGGGTGGATCTCGCCGAACGGGACGTGGGCGAGGGAGGGTCCGGACTGGACCACCTCCACGAGGCCGGGATCGTTCGTCGCGTCGGCGACGTCGTCGAGCACCCGCACGACCGCCGGGTCGGCGCCGATGGTCTCGCAGCCGCGGCGCATCGCGTCGGCGTCCCCGACGACGACGGGCACGCAGCGCTCGCGCAGGTCGGGGTGGTGCAGGAGGGTCCGCGCGGTGATCTCCGGGCCGATCCCGGCGACGTCGCCGAGGGTGAGGGCGAGGGTGGGCCTGGTCATCGTGACTCCGATCCGATGGGGCTGCGCAGGGTGCGCAGCACGGTGGTGAGGGTGGTGTCGTCGCCGAAGCCGCCGGCCTTCGTGACGACCGGCAGACCGTCGCAGGGCCCCCCGGCGATCCGGCCGTGCGGGACGCCCTCGGCGAGGCGGCCGTGGATCTCGATGCCGTGGGCGCCGACCGCCCTGAGGAAGGCCTCGGCTCCGTCGCCGCCCACGAGGACGACGGCGTCGAACCACCGGTCGTCGAGTGCGTCACGGGGCGCCGTGAGCCACCGGGCGGCGTGGCCTGCGAGGGCCACGGCGAGCGCGGGGGCGACATCGACCCCGGCCCGCCCGTGCGGCGACAGCAGCACGGCGCTCCCCGAGCCGGGAGCGTCGAGCTCCTGCCCGCCGAGCAGGGCGTCGACCTGGGTCTCGACGAGCGTCACGTCGGCCTGGTCGTGCGCGAGGGCCGCGACCTGGCCGCGTGCCACGGCGTGGTGGGAGGACACGAGGAACAGCGGACGTCGAACCGCGGGTGCGGCGGCCTGTGGCGGCGCGTCCCCGCCCCACCAGCGAGCGGCGAGCGGTGCGGCCAGGCCGGCCGAGCCGGCCGGCACGGCCCGGGCGCCGAGCAGGTCGACCGCCTCGGCCAGGCGGACGAGGTCGTCGTCGGTCGTGGCGTCGACGGCCAGGACGTCACCCTGGTCACCGGCGGCGAGCAGGGCGTCGGCCCAGGCAGCGGCCGTGGGCCGGACCGCGACCGGCACCGCGCCCGGGACGATCTCGGCGACCGTGTCGACGCGTACCGGGGTGACGGGGTCACGACCGGCCGGCGAGGCCGAGACCGGCTCTCCGTGCACGAGCAGTCGACCGTCCTGCACGGTCCGACCCATGGCCGGGTAGGCGGGGCTGAGCACCACCACGGCGTCGGGCACCGTGCGCCGACGCACCGCGAGCGCCCCGGCGACCTGCGCGGGGACGGAGCCGCGCAGGGTCGAGTCGATCTTGAGGTACAGCCGGTCGGTGCCGTCGAGGGCCTCGGTCGAGATGGCCTCGGCCGTGGCGGCCAGCGCGTCGTCGGCACCCAGGGCGCGGGAGTCCGCGGAGACCGCCACCGTGGACCCGGGGGGCGCCGCGGACGCGGGCTCGCCCGGGCCGAACCGCAGCACCGTGCTCCAGCCGGCCCCGGCGAACTGCACGCCCGTGTCGCTGGCGCCCGTCAGGTCGTCGGCCACCACCAGGACGCGACGGACGCCGGGGTCGCGCGTCACAGGCGGACGTCCTCGTCCTCGAGCACGACGCCATCCTCGTCGACGACGGTGAGCCCGCCCTCACGCCGCAGCACCCAGGCCGCGAGCGTGGGGGCCACGACGGCGGTGACCAGCACCGCGGCGGCGACCTGCGCGGTCGCGGTCTCGACGTACGGCGCGAAGGTCGGGTCCGCGGCACCGACGATGGCCGGCGTGGCGATCGCGTTGCCAGCCGTCGTGCCGGCCGCGAAGCCGATCCCGCTCTTGGCTCCGCGGCGCAGGATCAGCTTGTAGCCGAGGTAGACGAACAACCCGGTGATCGGTGCGGCGATCACGCCGACGAGGAGGCCGGAGGCGCCACCTCGCACCACGTTGCCGAGATCGATGCCGGTGCCGAGCGCGAAGGCGAAGAACGGGATGACGATGCTGGGCGTCGGCCGCAGCACCTCGCGGAACTTCGGGTCGAGGTTGCCCACCAGCATGCCGAGCAGGAACGGCACGACGGCCGCCAGCAGCAGGGTGCCGGGGATGGACGCGAGGCCGGACACCCCGAGGAAGACCATGGACAGGAAGGGGCCGTCGTTGATGGCCGAGGCCATGTACGCCCCGCGGTCACGCTTGTCGCCGTAGCGTCCGGTGAACGCCAGCCAGAGGCCCCCGTTGGAGTTGTCGACGACCACCAGGAGGGCCAGGATCGACACGCCCGCGACGCCGTCGACACCGACGACCAGGCCGAGCGCGACCACCAGGGTCGCCGGGATGAGCGACTTGGTCAGCAGCAGGACGCCGGCATGGGCCAGCACGGGACCCGACGTCTTGGCCGTGATGTGCGTGCCGGTCGCGAAGATCAGCAGCGCGATGAGAGCGAGGGCGCTGTCACGGAACAGCGCCGTCGTGAAGCTGCCGATCTCCAGGGCGGGCATCGCGAACGTGCCCACGATCGAGCCGAGCACCAGGGGGATGAGCATGAGCCCGCCGGGGAGGCGGTTCATGAAGTCGTAGATCGGCACGATGGTGCGATCGGCTGCGGGGTTCGTCATGGGGGATCTCCGTGGAGCGTAGCAGGATACGTACGAGTTGTACGTACAGGTTGTACGTACTGTGACCCAGCACACCGCCCCGTGTCAAGGGCTCGCCCTCGCGCCCTCGCGCCGAGGCACCCGCAGGCACGACCCGACCGCGGGCGAAACCCCGCGCCCAGGGCACGACACCGCCGACCCCTGCACAGGTCGACGCGAGCGGTCGCCGACGTCCCGTGCCGGCGCAGCACGGCCGGGCGGCGCCCGACGGGTGGGCCTCAGGCGAGGCGGGTGGCGAGGGAGTCGCAGAGCGCCTCGAGGGCGCGGCGGGCCGGCACGTCGGGCAGGTCGGCCCTGT
>NZ_JANLGG010000023.1:0-64498 GCF_024655735.1 Aeromicrobium sp. 50.2.37 | reverse complement strand
ACTCCCAGCGGGTCGCCCGACCCTGGGGGGTGTCGTCCGGGCTGTTCCCTGCCAGCGGTGGATCCACAACCTCCGGAGGGCGGGTGAGGTTGAGGATCCACCGACGAAGGTGACCCGGGCCGGTCATCGGTGGATCCTCAACCGCAGCACCGCCCTTGAGGTTGAGGATCCACCGATGGGGGGCGGAGGACGGCGGGCTCGGCCGCGCCGAGCCCCCCTGTCCCGTCGAGGCCTTTCGGAGGCCGCGCCCACGACGACCCGCAGCAGCGCAGCGCCTCCTCCGAGCCCCTCCGCAGCCTGCGCAGCTCTCGGCCCGAGGAGGCTGCGGGGAGTGCAGCCGCAGGGCTCCGAGATCGTTGCAGATTTGAATTAGCATGGTTAATGACCTATGCTAAGAACATGCCTACCGACTCCCAGAACCTCGCGCTGGCGGTGGCCCGACTCAACCGTCGACTCCGGCAGGAGCGACACTCCGACCTGACCCCGACGCAGATGTCCGTGCTGGGCACGCTGCGCCAGATGGGCCCGACGTCGCCGTCGTCGATCGCCGCCCGTGAGCGCGTGAGCGCCCCCAGCGTGACCCGCACCCTGAACTGTCTCGCCGACGACGGACTCGTCGAGCGCGCACCCCACCCCGAGGACGGTCGACAGGTCGTCGTCAGCCTCTCCGACCTCGGCGAGAAGACCCTGGCGGAGGAGCGGAAGCGGCGCGACGCGTGGCTGCACCAGCGGCTCGCGAGCCTCGATGCCCGCGAGCGCGCCGTCCTGCGCGAGGCGGCGGCGATCCTCACGCGGATCACCGACTCATGAGGGCGGGGGTGGACTCATGAGTCCCACCTTCCGCGCTCTCCACGTCCGCAACTTCCGCGTCTACGCCGCCGGTGCCATCGTCTCGAACATCGGCACGTGGATGCAGCGCGTCGCGCAGGACTGGCTGGTCCTGCAGCTGACGTCCAGCGGCACCGCGCTCGGCATCACCACCGGGCTGCAGTTCCTCCCGGCGCTGCTGCTGTCGCCGGTGGCGGGCGTGGTGGCCGACCGCTTCCCGAAGCGGACGGTCCTGCGCTGCACCCAGGTGGCCATGGCGATCCCCGCCGCCGTCCTGGGCGTGCTGGCGATCACGGGAGCCGTCGAGGTCTGGCACGTCTACCTGCTGGCCTTCGTCTTCGGCGTCGGCACCGCGTTCGACGCCCCCGCCCGCCAGTCGTTCGTGGTCGAGATGGTCGGACCGGAGGACCTCTCCAACGCGGTCGGGCTCAACTCCGCCTCGTTCAACTCCGCCCGCATGGTCGGCCCGGCGCTCGCCGGGCTGCTGATCGCGGCCGGCGGCTCCGGGGTCGAGGCGACCGGCTGGGTCATCCTGGCCAACGCCGTCAGCTACCTCGCCGTCATCGCGTCGCTGCAGAAGCTCGACCCCGCGCGCCTCGCCCCGGCACCCGTCATGGGCTCGCGCAAGGGGGCGGTCCGCGACGGCGTGCGGTACGTCCGGTCCCGACCCGACCTCGTCCTCGTGCTCACGATCGTGTTCGCCGTCGGCACCTTCGGCCTGAACTTCCAGATGACCAGTGCCCTCATGGCCACCGACGTCTTCGACAAGGGCGCGGGGGAGTACGGCATCCTCGGCTCGATCATGGCGATCGGCTCCCTGGCCGGGGCCCTGCTCGCCGCTCGACGCGAGCGCCCACGCCTGCGCTTCGTGGTGGGTGCCGCCATCGCCTTCGGCGTCGTGGAGATCGTCGCCGGTCTCATGCCCGGCTACCTCTCGTACGCACTGGTGCTGCCGCTGCTGGGGCTCTGCGCCCTGACCATGATCACCGCGGCCAACGCCACCATCCAGATCACCACCGAGCCGGTCATGCGTGGCCGGGTGGCGGCGCTCTACCTGATGATCTTCATGGGCGGCACACCGCTCGGGTCGCCGTTCATCGGCTGGGTGGGTGAGACCTTCGGGGCCCGGTGGACGCTCGTCGGCGGTGGCGCGCTCTCGCTCGTCGGCGTCGCCCTGGCGCTGCTCTGGTACGCACACCGTCGCCAGATCGACCGTCAGGAGCTCCACGCCATCGCAGGTCGCCTACGCTCGCAGCATGGACGTCGAGCGCACCTTCCACCTGCCGCGGCCGGTCGAGGAGGTCTTCGCCTACCTCAGCGACTTCGAGAACACCGAGCACTGGGACCCCGGCACGATCGAGACGACGCGCCTGTCGGGTGACGGCGGCATGGGCACCCGGTACGCCAACCGGTCACGCTTCATGGGGCGCTCGGTGGCGCTGGAGTACGAGACCGTCGGGTACGACCCGCCGACGTTCTTCGCCTGCCGAGGGGTCAACGGGCGCACGACGGCCACGGACGTCATGACGTTCACGCCCGACGACACCGTGGAGGGCGGGGGCACGCAGGTCCACTACCGGGCCCAGTTCGAGTTCCCGTTCCTGCTGCACGCCCTCGCGCCCCTCGTGCTCAAGCGGCCGATCGAGCGACTCGCCGACGAGACGATCGAGCAGATCCAGCGCGCCCTCGGCCGGCCGTAGGCCGATCACGCTGCCGGCGGTCCTGGACGGCGCCCGCGCCGATCGCCGGCCGGGGATACCCTGGAGGAATGTCCGTCGACGCCGTCTCCCGCTCGATCGAGGTCGTGACGCCCGATCTCATCGAGCTGCGGCGTGACCTGCACGCGAGCCCCGAGCTGTCCTGGCACGAGGAGCGCACCACCGACGTGGTCGCCGCGTGGATGGACAAGCTGGGCATCTCCTACGAGCGCTTCGAGGGCACCGGGCTCATGGCCGAGATCGGACCCGAGGAGGGTCCGATCGTGGCGCTGAGGGCCGACCTCGACGCCCTCCCGATCGACGACACCACCTCCGACCCGTGGCGCTCGACGTCGCCCGGCGTCGCCCACGCCTGCGGCCACGACGTCCACGTGTCCGCGCTCGTCGGGGCCGCCGTGGCCCTGCAGGAGCTGCACGTGGCCGGTGGCCTGCCGCGCCGGGTCCGCCTGATCTTCCAGCCCGCGGAGGAGGTCATGCCCGGCGGCGCGCTCAGGCTGCTCTCGGCCGGTGTCCTGCGCGGGGTGTCCCGCATCGTCGCGCTGCACTGCGACCCGTCGCTCGACGTCGGCCAGGTGGGCCTGCGCGAGGGACCGATCACGGGCGCGTCCGACCGCATCCAGGTCACGCTCTCCGGCCGCGGCGGGCACACGTCGCGCCCGCACCTCACCGAGGACCTCACCTACGCGCTCGCGAGCCTCGTGACGCAGCTGCCCGCCGTGCTCTCGCGTCGCTTCGACCCGCGGTCGGGCGCCAGCCTGGTGTGGGGGTCGGTGCGAGCCGGCAACGCCGCCAACGTGATCCCCTCCACCGGCGAGCTCAGCGGCACGCTGCGCATGCTCGACTCCGCGGCCTGGCACCAGGCCGAGCACCTGGTGCGCGGACTCATCGCCGACATCATCGAGCCGTTCGGCGTCAGCGCCGACGTCACCTACGTGCGTGGCGTCCCGCCCGTGGTCAACGACTTCGGGGTCACCGAGCTGCTCCGTCGCGCGGTCTCCGACGCGATCGGACCCGCGGCGGTGGCCACCACCACGCAGAGCCTCGGCGGCGAGGACTTCGCGTGGTACGTCGAGGCGGTCCCGGGCGCGATGGGCCGGCTCGGCACCCGCACGCCCGACGGGCCCACCTACGACCTGCACCAGGGGAACTTCCGGCCCGACGAGCGCGCCATCGCCGTGGGCGCCAAGGTGCTCGCCTGCTCCGCCCTGCTCTAGCGGTGCTCCCGAAGGTGACGAATCGGTTACGGCCCGTCGCAATCGGGCGCAGGACCTCCCGAACGACCCCCGGCCGCGGCTAGGGTGCAGGCGTGCCGGGCTCTCCGGCGATGTCTCAAGGAGGAACTTTGCGTCGACTCACCAAGGTCACCGCCGTCGCCGGCGTGGCCGCACTCGTGCTCGCCGGTGCGGGCTGCGCGAACAACAGCTCGAGCAACGACGACGACACCGCTGCCGGTGACGACTGCGTCGAGAAGGTCGACACGAAGGTCGGCATGGCCTTCGACGTCGGCGGACGTGGTGACCAGTCGTTCAACGACTCCGCCGCCAAGGGCCTCGACAAGGCCGAGTGCGAGCTGGGCTTCGAGGTCCAGACCGCCGAGGCGCAGGACGGCGAGCCCGAGTCCGCCCGCGAGGGTCGCCTCCAGCAGCTCGTCGACGCCGACTACAACCCGGTCATCGCCGTGGGCTTCGCCTACTCGCAGGCCGTCGGCAAGGTCGCCAAGGCCAACCCCGACGTCGACTTCGCGATCATCGACGACGGTGTCGAGGGCGAGAACGTCGCCAACCTCCTCTTCGCCGAGGAGCAGGGCTCCTTCCTCGTGGGCGCCGCTGCCGCGCTCAAGTCCGAGTCCGGCAACATCGGCTTCGTCGGTGGTGTCGAGACGCCGCTGATCAAGAAGTTCGAGGTCGGCTACGAGGCCGGCGCGAAGGCCGTGAACCCCGACATCGAGATCCAGGCCCGCTACCTCACGCAGCCGCCGGACTTCAGCGGCTTCGGTGACCCGGCCAAGGGCAAGACGGCCGCCGAGGGCATGTACGACAAGGGCGCCGACGTGGTCTACCACGCCGCCGGCGGTTCCGGTGGTGGCGTGTTCGAGGCCGCCTCGGCCGCCGACGCCAAGGCCATCGGCGTCGACTCCGACCAGGCGCTGACGGCCGACGAGTCCGTCCGCGACGTGATCCTGACGTCGATGCTCAAGAACATCGACGTCGCCGTGTTCGCGTACCTGCAGGGTGTCGCCGACGGCGCCGCTCCCACGGGCCCGACGGTCTACGACCTCAAGGTCGACGGTGTGGGCTACTCCACGACCGGTGGTCAGGTCGACGACATCGCCGACAAGCTCGACGAGTACAAGCAGCAGATCGTGGACGGCGAGATCACCGTCCCGAGCGAGTGAACGGACGTCCAGGGACCTCGCATCCTTGACGCGGTCCGGCCCTGCGCGCGAGCGTGGGGCCGGACCGTTGCCTGTGTGACCTGCTCCATCCCTCCGGCCTCGCGGCCGGACCCGCCTCTGAGGAGTGCTGCGTGACCACGTCCGTCCCCGACGAGACCACCGACCTCGATCCCGGGGCGGGCGACGTCGTCGTCCGGCTGCGCGGCATCGGCAAGACGTTCCCCGGTGTCATCGCCAACCACGACATCGACATCGACGTGCGACGCGGGACCGTGCACGCGATCGTCGGCGAGAACGGCGCCGGCAAGTCGACGCTCATGAAGATCCTCTACGGCGTCCAGAAGCCGGACTCCGGGACGATCGAGGTGCACGGCAAGCCGGTCGAGCTCTCGTCCCCGTCCGACGCGATCGCCGCCGGTGTGGGCATGGTGTTCCAGCACTTCATGCTCGCCGACAACTTCACGGTGCTCGAGAACGTCGTGCTGGGCGCGGAGAAGCTGCACGGCATCGGCGATGCCGCACGTGCGGAGATCCGGCGCATCTCGGAGGCCTACGGGCTCGACGTCGACCCCGACGTCCTCGTGGAGGACCTCGGCGTCGGTGCCCGCCAGCGCATCGAGATCCTCAAGGTGCTGTACCGCGGCGCCTCCGTGATCATCCTCGATGAGCCGACTGCCGTCCTCGTGCCGCAGGAGGTCGACGAGCTGTTCGAGAACCTGCGCGAGCTCAAGGCGGAGGGCCTCGCGGTCATCTTCATCTCCCACAAGCTCGACGAGGTGCTGTCGGTCGCCGACACGGTCACCGTGGTCCGGCGTGGCACGACCGTCGAGACACGTCCGGCCGCCGGCGTCACGTCGCGTCAGCTGGCCGAGCTGATGGTCGGCTCCGAGCTGCCGAGCCCCAGCACCGAGACGTCCACCGTGACCGACCAGCCGGTGCTGGAGGTCCGCGACCTCGGCCTCCCCGCCTCCGCGGGCTCGGGTCGTCCGCTGCTCGCGGACATCGACCTGACGATCCACCGCGGCGAGATCCTCGGCATCGCGGGGGTGGAGGGCAACGGACAGGCCGAGCTGGTCGAGGCCGTCATGGGCATGCGTCCGGGTGCCACCGGCACCATCGCGCTCAACGGCGACGACCTGGCCGGCCGGTCCACGCGGCTGCGCCGCGAGGCCGGCATCGGCTACATCCCCGAGGACCGGCACCGTCACGGGCTCCTGCTCGACGCCCCGCTGTGGGAGAACCGGGTGCTCGGCCACCAGACGCGCGAGCCCAACGTCAAGGGTCCGTTCATCGACCGCGCCGGTGCCCGTCAGGACACCCAGCGCATCGTCGACGCCTACGACGTCCGCACCCCGGGCATCGACACCCTGGCCCGTGCACTGTCGGGCGGCAACCAGCAGAAGCTCATCATCGGGCGCGAGATGACCGGCGAGCCGAGCCTGCTGGTCGCCTCGCACCCCACCCGCGGCGTCGACGTCGGCGCCCAGGCGGCGATCTGGGACCACATCAAGCAGGCACGGCGCGACGGCCTGGCGGTGCTGCTGATCTCGGCCGACCTCGACGAGCTGATCGGCCTCTCGGACACGATCCGGGTGATCCTGCGTGGTCGCCTGGTCGGCACGTTCGACCCCGCCACCGTCACCCCCCAGCAGCTGGGCTCGGCCATGACCGGCGCCGACGAAGGAGGTCCGGCATGACCGACCAGCGACTCAAGCGCATCGCCCTCGCGGCGGCCGCGCCCGTGCTCGCCCTCGTGGCGGCGTTCCTCATCACGAGCCTGGTGCTCGTCGTGGCCGGCGACTCCGTCGGTGGCGTGTGGGGCCAGATCCTCAGCGTGCCCGAGGCGCGCGGGCTCACCAACATCGTCAACGCGGCCACGGTGTACTACCTGTCGGGCGTGGCGGTGGCCATCGGCTTCCGGATGAACCTGTTCAACATCGGCGTCGACGGCCAGTACCGCGTCGCGTCGTTCGCCGCCGCGGTCGTGGCCGGCGAGGCGTGGCTGCCCGGCTGGCTCAACACGGCCGCCGCGATCCTCGCCGCGATGCTGGTGGGCGCGGCCTGGGCCGGCATCGCCGGGCTCCTGCGCGTCACGCGCGGCGTCTCGGAGGTCATCTCCACGATCATGCTCAACGCGATCGCGACCGCCCTCGTGGCCTTCTTGCTGCGCAAGGCGGCCGTGAGCGACCCGGGCTCCAACATCGTGGCCACCAAGGAGATCCCGGAGGGCAGCCGGATCCCCGGCTTCACGCTCTTCCCGGGGGCGCCGAACCAGGTCTATGGCTTCGTGTTCCTCGCCATCCTCGTGGGCGTCGCCTACTGGCTCGTCATCAACAAGACCCGGTTCGGCTTCGACCTGCGGGCCACCGGCCTCTCCGAGAGCGCCGCGGTGGCCTCCGGCATCGACGTCAAGAAGATGATCCTCGTCTCGATGCTCCTGTCCGGTGCGGCGGCGGGCCTCGTGGGTCTGCCGATCCTGTTCGGCGAGGCCTTCGCGTACGGCTCGACCTTCCAGTCGGGCCTCGGCTTCGCGGGTATCGCGATCGCGCTGCTGGGCCGCAACCACCCGATCGGCATCGCGCTCGGCGCCCTCCTGTTCGCCTTCCTGGACGAGCAGTCCAACCCGCTGCAGATCCTGCTCGACGTCTCGCCCGACATCGTCAAGATCACGCAGGGCACGATCGTGCTGACCGTCGTCATCGCCTACGAGGTGGTGCGTCGCTACGGCGTGCGCCTCGAGCAGCGCCAGGTGGCCGCGACCCTCGACGACGAGAGACCGGCCGGCCCGACGACGGAAGGAGTGAGTCGATGAGCATCGCGACCCCACCCGTCGGCGGCGGGCCGACGGCTCCCGCGACGCGGTCGCGGATCACGTTCCCGGTGGTGCTGCTCGGCATCGCGGGCCTGCTGCTGCTGTTGTCCGCGCTGCGGGTGATCACGGGAGCCGACGACCTCAACTCCTCCGGCACGCTGCGCGCGACCCTCGTGGCGGCGGTGCCGATCGGCCTGGCCGGTCTGGGCGGTCTGTGGGCCGAGCGCGCGGGCGTGGTGAACATCGGCCTCGAGGGCATGATGATCCTCGGCACCTTCGGCGCCGGGTACTACGGCTACTTCGTTGGTCCCTGGTGGGGCGTGCTGGGTGCCATCGGCTTCGGTGCCCTGGGCGGGCTCCTGCACGCGGTGGCCACCGTCATCTTCGGCGTCGACCACATCGTCTCCGGCGTCGCGATCAACATCATCGCGCTCGGCGCCGTGCAGTACCTCGCGGTGCTCGCGTTCACGGGCGTGCCCGGTGGTGGCCAGACGCAGTCGCCGCGCATCGACGACCTGCCGAGCATCACCATCAGCGCGCTCGCCGACCCGCTCGGTGACCTCGAGGCCAAGAACTGGTTCTTCCTGTCCGACCTGGCCGCGCTCCTGCGTGCCCTCGTGTCGAACCTCAACGTGCTCACGCTCATCGCGCTCGCGCTGTTCGTGCTCACCTGGTACCTGCTGTGGCGGACCCGGTTCGGCCTGCGGCTGCGCTCGGTCGGGGAGAGCCCGGCGGCGGCGGAGTCGCTCGGCGTCAACGTCATCCGCTACAAGTTCGTCGCCGTCGTCACGTCCGGTGCCTTCGCGGGTCTGGCCGGCGGGTTCCTGGCGCTCGTGGCGGCCAACGGCTTCCGCGACGGTCAGACCGGCGGTCGTGGCTACATCGGCCTGGCCGCCATGATCTTCGGCAACTGGCGGCCGGGCGGACTGCTGGCCGGCGCCGGCCTGTTCGGCTACACCGACACGCTGCGGCTTCGTGGCGGCGGTGACACGATCCACGGGCTGCTGCTGCTCGTCGCCGTCGGCCTCGTGGCGCTCGCCATCTGGCAGTGGCGCCAGCACGGACGGCGTTCGTCCCTCGTCGCGGCGCTCCTGGGCGTCGTCGTGGCCGGCTGGTACTTCCTGACCAGCTCGGTCCCGGAGGACCTCACGGGCATGACGCCGTACCTCACCACGCTGCTGGTGCTGGCGCTGTTCTCCCAACGCCTGCGCATGCCTGCCGCGGACGGCAAGCCGTACCGCAAGGGGAGTGCGGGCTAGTGGCCGAATCGTTCGGTCTCGGCATCAGCACCGCCGACGACCCCGTCGACTGGGGCGCCCTCACCAGGTACGCCACCGAGGTCATGCAGCGCGCCTACGCCCCGTACTCGCATTACAAGGTCGGGGTGGCCGGCCTGGTCGACGACGGCCGGGTGGTGCTCGGCTGCAACGTCGAGAACGCGGCCTACGGCGTGGCCCTGTGCGCCGAGTGCGGCATGGTCTCGGCGCTGCACGCCACGGGCGGTGGCCGTCTGGTCGCCGTCGCGTGCGTGGACGGCGAGGGCCGTCCACTCATGCCGTGCGGCCGGTGTCGCCAGCTCCTGTGGGAGAACGGAGGTCCGACCATGCAGCTGCTCACCGCCTCGGGCGTGCGGACCATGGACGAGGTCCTGCCCGACGCGTTCGGTGCCGATGATCTCGCGTCCGGCGAGGGAACCGACGGCTCGGCCGCGGGCGAGAAGGAGACCGACGCGTGAGTGTCGTCCCCGACCTCACCGATCCCGACCTCCTCGACGACCCGTACCCGCTGCTCGGCCGGTGGCGCGCCGCCGGGCCGATGCTGCGGTCGGAGCAGGAAGGTCGCTGGGTGGCCACCACCCACGCGGCGGTGAGCGCCGTGCTGCGCAACCGCAGCCTCGGTCGGCTCTGGACCGACTGGGAGCCCACCGAGCAGATGGAGCCGTTCAACACGCTGCACCGGAACCAGCTCATGGAGAACGAGCCCCCGGAGCACACCCGCATGCGGCGGCTGCTGGCCGGCGCGTTCTCCCGCGGGCACGTGGAGCGGATGGGCCCGCGCATCGAGGTGCTGGCCGACGAGATGCTCGACGACCTCGCCGACGACCTCCGTGCGGGTCGGCCCGTCGACCTGCTGGCGCGCTATGCCGAACCCATGCCGGTGTTCGTCATCGCTGACCTGCTCGGTGTGCCGCGTGAGGACCACGAGCGGCTGCGCGACTGGTCCCAGGCGATCGTGCACATGTACGAGCAGGGCGTCGGTGACGACGTCCGCGCCGCGGCCGTGACGGCCAGCAGCGAGTTCGCCGCGTACGTGCGCGAGGTCGTCGAGCTGCGCCGCCGGGAGCCGGGCGACGACCTGGTCAGCGACCTGGTCAGGGAGCGGCAGGACGGGAAGGGCTTCAGCGACGACGAGCTCGTGGCGACCGTGGTCCTGCTCCTCAACGCCGGCCACGAGGCGTCGGTCAACGTGTTCGGCAACGGCATGCACGCGCTGCTGTCGCACCGCGACCAGCTGGCCCGGGTCACCGGCGGCGCGGGTGGTGCGGCCGAGGTCGGGGTGGCCACCGCGCTCGAGGAGCTCATCCGTTACGACGCCCCGCTGCAGATGTTCGAGCGCACGGCCACGACTGACGTCGAGGTCGCGGGCGTGACCGTGCGTGCGGGCGAGAGGGTGGCCTGCCTCATGGGCTCGGCCAACCGCGACGCCGACGTGTTCGAGCGGGCCGCCACCTTCGACGTCGCGCGCGACCCCAACCCCCACGTCGGCTTCGGCATGGGCCTGCACTTCTGCCTGGGCGCGCCGCTCGCGCGCGTCGAGCTCGAGATCACCGTCCGACGGCTCCTCGAGCGCTTCCCCACGATCGCGCTCACCGGCGTCGCCCCGCGGCGGCCCACCTGGGTGCTGCGCGGCTACGAGTCCCTCGAGGTGACCCTGACATGAGCCAGACCCCGCCCCCCGCGGCCGGAACCGAGCGCTTCGACGCCCCCGCGGTCATCGCGGCCAAGCGCGACCGGCACGCCCTCACCGACGAGCAGATCGACTGGGTGGTCGACGCCTACACCCGTGGGGTGGTGGCACCGGAGCAGATGTCGGCCCTGGCCATGGCGATCCTGCTGAACGGCATGGACCGGCGCGAGATCGCCCGGTGGACGAACGCCATGATCGCCAGCGGTGAGCGGATGGACTTCTCGTCCCTGAGCCGCCCGACCGCCGACAAGCACTCCACGGGCGGCGTGGGGGACAAGATCACCCTCCCGCTCGCGCCGCTCGTCGCGGCGTGCGGCGTGGCCGTGCCGCAGCTCTCGGGGCGCGGGCTCGGGCACACCGGCGGCACGCTCGACAAGCTCGAGTCGATCCCCGGGTGGCGGGCCGCGCTCAGCAACGAGGAGATGCTGGCCCAGCTGGAGGACGTCGGCGCCGTCATCTGCGCGGCCGGCACGGGCCTGGCGCCCGCGGACAAGAAGCTCTACGCCCTGCGCGACGTGACCGGCACCGTCGAGGCGATCCCGCTCATCGCCAGCTCGATTATGAGCAAGAAGATCGCCGAGGGCACCGGCGCCCTCGTGCTCGACGTGAAGGTCGGGTCGGGCGCGTTCATGAAGACCGAGGAGCACGCGCGCGAGCTGGCCGAGACGATGGTGGCCCTGGGCACGGACGCGGGCGTGACCACCGTGGCGCTGCTGACCGACATGTCCACCCCGCTCGGCCTCACCGCGGGCAACGCGCTCGAGGTCCGCGAGTCGGTCGAGGTCCTCGCGGGTGGTGGGCCGTCCGACGTCGTCGACCTGACCCTCGCCCTGGCCCGCGAGATGCTGGCGGCCGCCGGCCGCACCGACGTCGACCCGGCCGATGCCCTGGCCGACGGTCGCGCGATGGACGCCTGGCGGCGCATGATCTCCGCCCAGGGTGGTGACCCCGACGCCCCACTGCCCACGGCCCGCGAGACGCACGTGGTCACGGCCGAGTCCGACGGCGTCCTGACGACCCTCGACGCGTTCGGTGTCGGCGTCTCGGCGTGGCGTCTCGGCGCGGGTCGGTCCCGTCCGGGGGAGGACGTGCAAGCCGGTGCCGGCATCGAGCTGCACGCCAAGCCGGGCGACGAGGTTCGCGCCGGTGCGCCTCTGATGACCCTGCACACCGACACCCCGGAGCGATTCGAGCGCGCACTCGAGGCGCTCGAGGGTGCGGTGCGGGTCGAGGCCACCGCGTCGGGCTCCGGCGCCGCGGCCGCGGATGTGGTCATCGACCGGATTGGTTAGGGTCGACTGCATGCGTGTGCTCAACGATCGTCACGAGGTCGCCGGGTCCGTGGGTGACGAGCTGGGCGTGAGCGAGTGGGTCCAGGTCTCCCAGGAGCGGATCGACCTCTTCGCCGACGCGACCGGCGACCGTCAGTGGATCCACGTCGATCCCGAGCGGGCGGCCGAGGGACCGTTCGGCGCCACGATCGCCCACGGCTACCTGACTCTGTCGTTGCTGCCGTTCCTCGGGGCCCAGGTGTACGCCTTCGCCGGCGACGTCGCGCGGGTGAACTACGGGCTCAACAAGGTGCGCTTCATGACACCGGTGGTCGTCGGCTCCAAGCTGCGCAACCGGGTGACGGTGCTGGACGTCCAGGACGTCGATCGCGGCCAGCAGGTGACCCTGCGCCACCAGATCGAGATCAAGGGCCAGGACAAGCCCGCCTGCGTGGCTGAGACCGTCACGGTGCTCATGGAGGCCGGCAGCGCCTGAGGCGTCGGCGGCTGGGCGTTCGCTCGGTGCTGCGTCGTCCGGCTGGGTCTTCGCTCGGTGCTGCGTCGCTCGGCTGGGTCTTCGCTCGGGACTGCGTCGCTCGGGTGGGACTTCGCTTGGGGCTGCGCTGCTGTGGCTGCGAGGCGGGTCGGTCTCCGAAAGGGCCTCGACCGGCGGATGGGTCCGGGCTCGGTCGGGTTCTCGGAGCGTGGCTCGGGGGACGCAAGGTTCTGCGTTCGTGCGTGGGAGGGCGAAGGATGCTGCGTTCGTGGTCGGATCCCGTCGTGAACGCAGCATCGTTCGGGCTTCAGCTCGCGAACGCAGAATCGTGCGTCCGCCGAGGCACGTCGCGCGGTGAGTGGGCAGGGATTCTCCCTTGGCGTGGACCGTTCCACGCCGATGGAGAATCACTGCCCCTACGGGGCCGAAGTCGTCGCCACGATGCTTCCTTCGCGAGGCACGGTCCACGCGAAGGAAGAATCGTGCGTGGATCCCGCGCAGAGGGAGAATCGTGGCCGCGCCCCGCAGACCCACCCGAGGCCGAGACCCACCGCTCCGGTCGAGGCCCTTTCGGAGACCACCCCACTCGCAGTCACAGCGACGCAGCAGGGAGCGAAGGCCCAGCCGAGGCAGCGCGGCAGCGAGCCCAAGCCCAGCCGAGTCAGCGCAGCACCGAGCGACGGCACAGCCGAGGCAGTGCAGCAGCGAGCGCAAACCCAGCCGAGGCAGCGCAGCAGCGAGCGGAGGCCCAGCCGACGCAGCGCAACAGCGACCGGAAGTCCAGCCGAGCCGACGCAGCCTCAGGTCACGGCGAACGTCAGTACGCCGACCCACCCGCCAGCGACACGGCGCCCACGGGGTGCCAGACGGTCTTGATCTCCAGGAACGCGCGCAGCCGGGCGGTGCCGGGGGCGGCGGTGAAGTCGGGCTCGCGGCGGGGGGAGTAGACCCGCTTCACGGTGCCCGACGCCGACCGCTCCAGCTCCACGCGGTCGTCGGCAGCCATCCCGGTGAGGTCGAGTCCGTTGACGTCGGCGTGGCTCGCGAGCCAGGGCATCATTTCGGCGGCCCGGCCGGTGAGCACGTTGACGACGCCGGCGGGCACGTCGCTCGTGGCGAGGACCTCGGCGAAGGTGACGGCGACCGTCGGGTCGGCCTCGGACGCCACGACGACGACGCTGTTGCCGCCGGCGAGCACGGGCAGCACGGCTGCGACGAGGGGCAGCAGGGCCGACGTCGGCGACGCGGCGACCGCGACGACGCCGGTGGGCTCGGGTGCGGAGTAGCTGAAGTAGGGACCCGACACGGCGTTGGCGCCACCGAAGACGGCGGGCAGCTTGTCGGTCCAGCCGGCGAAGTGCACGACGCGGTCGATCGACGCGTCCACCTCGGCGCGCGCCTGGGCGGCGGTGGCGCCACGGCTCTGCACGATGAGGTCGACCAGCTCGGCTCGGCGGGCCTCGAGCATCTCGGCCACGCGGTACAGCACCTGGCCGCGGTTGTACGGGGTGGCGCCGGCCCACTTCGAGAACCCGGAGCGGGCGGCGACGACGGCGTTGCGGGCGTCCTTGCGGGAGGCGAGGGCGGCGTTGGCCATGAGCGACCCCTTCTGGTCGTGCACCTGGTAGGTACGGCCGGACTCCGAGCGCGGGAACGCGCCACCGATGTACAGCTTGTAGGTCTTGGCGACGGACAGTCGTGCCATCAGAGTGCTCCCTCGTCGTCGGTGTCGAGGTAGGCCGCCATGCCGGCGGTGCCGCCCTCGCGTCCGAAGCCGGACTCGCCGTAGCCGCCGAACGAGGCGGTGGGGTCGAACTTGTTGAACGTGTTGTCCCAGACGACGCCGGCCTTCAGGCCCGCGGCCATGCCCATGGCGCGCGAGCCCTTCTCGGTCCACACGCCGGCCGACAGGCCGTACGGTGTGTTGTTGGCCTTCGCGAGCGCCTCCTCGGGCGTGCGGAAGGTCAGCGTCGTGAGCACCGGGCCGAAGATCTCCTCACGGGCCACGCGCATCGACGCGGTGGCGTCGGTGAACACCGTGGGGGCCACGAACCAGCCCTTCTCCGGGAGCGCGCAGCTGCTCGTCCACACCGTGGCGCCCTCGTCGGCGCCGACCTGGGTGAGGCCCGTGATCTTGTCGTACTGCATCTGGGAGTTCACGGCGCCCACGTCGGTGTTCTTGTCGAGCGGGTCACCGACGCGCAGCGTCTCGATGCGCTTCTTGAGCTTCTCGACGACCTCGTCGGCCACGGACTCCTGCACGAGGAGGCGGGAGCCGGCGCAGCACACCTGGCCCTGGTTGAAGAAGATGCCCGAGACGATGCCGTCGACGGCCTGGTCGACGGCGGCGTCGGCGAACACGATGTTCGCGCCCTTGCCGCCGAGCTCGAGGGTGAGCTTCTTGCCGGTGCCGGCCAGCTCGGACTGGATGCGCTTGCCGACGGGCGTGGAGCCCGTGAACGCGACCTTGTCGACGCCGGGGTGGTTGACGATGGCGCTGCCCACGTCGCCGGCACCGGGGACGATGTTGACGACGCCGGGCGGCAGCTCGGCGTCCGCGAGGATCTCGGCGAGGATCAGGGCCGTGACAGGCGTCGTCTCGGCCGGCTTGAGCACGACGGTGTTGCCGGCGGCCAGCGCCGGGGCGATCTTCCACGCGGCCATGAGCAGAGGGAAGTTCCACGGGATGACCTGGCCGGCCACGCCGAGCGGGCGCGGGGCGGGTCCGAGCCCGAGGTGGCCGAGCTTGTCGGCCCAGCCGGCGTGGTGGAAGAAGTGCTGGGCGGCGGTCGGGACGTCGAAGTCGCGGGTCTCGCGGATCGGCTTGCCGTTGTCGAGCGACTCGGCCACGGCCAGCTCGCGCGCACGCTCGGCGATGGCGCGGGCGATGCGGAACAGGTACTTGCCGCGCTCGGCGCCGCCCATGCGCGACCAGGGGCCGTCGTAGGCCTTGCGGGCTGCGGCCACGGCGCGGTCGATGTCGGCCGCCGTCGCCGTGCTGACGGTGGTCAGCGGCTCGCGCGTGGCGGGGTTGAGCGACGTCAGGTCGTCGCCGCCGCCGTCGACGAACTCGCCGGCGACGAACATCTGGTACCGCGGCTTGATCGCGGCGATCGCCGCCGACTCCGGGGCCGGGGCGTAGGTCAGGTCGAGATCCATGGGGCTGCTCATCTCTTCGGGTGGTGCTGGGCGGCGGACGGACGCATGGTCAGTCGACGCTCACGTAGCGGGGGCCGCTGTAGTGGCCGTTGGTCTGGGTGCGGCGCTGCATCAGCAGGTCGTTGACGACGCCGGAGGCGCCGAAGCGGAACCAGTGCGGGTCGAGCCACTGCGGGCCGGCGACCTCGTGGACGGCGACGAGGTAGGCGATCGCGTCCTTGGTGGTGCGGATGCCGCCCGCGGGCTTGACGGCGCGCTGGGCGCCGGTGAGGTCGTGCAGGTCGCGCACGGCCTGCAGCATCACGTGGGTGACGGGCAGGGTGGCGGCGGGGGAGATCTTGCCCGTCGAGGTCTTGATGAAGTCGCCGCCGGCCATCAGGGCCAGCCACGACGCACGACGCACGTTGTCGTACGTGGCGAGCTCACCGGTCTCGAGGATCACCTTGAGCCGCGCCGCGCCGGCGGCCTCCTTCACCCGGGCGATCTGGTCGAACACCAGGCCGTAGTCGCCGGCGAGGAACGCACCACGGTCGATGACCATGTCGATCTCGTCGGCGCCGGCCTCGACGGCCAGACGGGTGTCGGCGAGCTTGACCTCGAGCGACGAACGGCCCGCCGGGAACGCCGTGGCCACCGACGCGACCTTCACGCCGGTGCCGGCGACCGCCTCGGCCGCGACGGCGACCATGTCGGGGTACACGCACACGGCCGCGGTCGACGGCGTGCCCTCGACCTCACGGTCCGGGTTCACGGCCTTGCGGCACAGGGCCCGGACCTTGCCCGGGGTGTCCGCACCCTCGAGCGTGGTCAGGTCGACCATCGAGATGGCGAGGTCGATCAGGGCCCGCTTGGTGTCCTTCTTGATGGACCGCGTGGCCAGCTGGGCGGCCCGGGCCTCGACGCCGACAGGGTCGACGGCGGGCAGGCCGTCCAGGAACGTGCGCAGCGCCGCGGTGTCGGTGCCACCCAGCCCCACGGCTGCGCGCAGGTCGGTCGTCGGCACGTCGGCGGAGGTGGTGGGGGTGGGGCTCATCGAGGTGTCTCCGGGTCGAGGGCAGGGCGGTGACGGGTGAACCGCCCGGTGCGGGGCGTCAGGTGGGGTAGCCGCCGGACCCCGTGAAGTCTGCCATCTCCTGACCTGCGGGGACACGTCCGCGCCTGGCGGACGCGCGGCGCGTGGGTGCGGCCTCGATCCGTGGCGCGTGCCACGATGGGCTCGTGACCCTCACCGCCGACCAGATCCGACGCGCGCCCAAGGTGGCGCTGCACGAGCACCTCGACGGGGGCGTCCGTCCCGCCACCGTCGCCGCCATCGCCGAGGAGGTCGGCCACGCGCTCCCCGCGCCCGCGGACCAGCTGGGCCTGTGGTTCGCCGACGCCGCCAGCTCGGGCTCGCTGCCGCGCTACCTGGAGACCTTCGAGCACACCGTGGCCGTCATGCAGCGGCCGAAGGACCTGGCGCGCGTGGCCCGCGAGTCCGTCCTCGACCTCGCGGCCGACGGTGTCGTGTACGCCGAGCTGCGCTGGGCGCCCGAGCAGCACCTGCGCGGCGGGATGAGCCTGTCCGAGACGGTCGAGGCCGTCCAGGCCGGCATCGACGAGGGCCGGGCCGAGGCCGAGGCCGAGGGCACGCCGATCGTCGTCGGCCAGCTGCTCACCGCCATGCGGCACGCCCAGCACGGGCTCGAGATCGCCGAGCTGGTCGTCGAGTACCGCGACCGTGGCGTCTGCGGCTTCGACATCGCCGGCGCCGAGGACGGCTTCCCGCCGATCCTGCACCTCGAGGCGTTCGAGTACCTGCGCCGCGAGAACGCGCACTTCACCATCCACGCGGGCGAGGCGTTCGGCCTGCCGTCCATCTGGCAGGCCATCCAGCGCTGCGGCGCCGACCGGCTCGGCCACGGCGTCCGGATCATCGACGACATCGACCTCGCGGCCGAGGGCGGCCCGCGGCTCGGTCGGCTGGCGGCCTACATCCGCGACAAGCGCATCCCGCTCGAGATGTGCCCGTCGTCGAACCTGCAGACGTCGGCGGTGCCCGGCATGCGCTCCATCGCCGACCACCCGATCGGCCTGCTCAAGGAGCTCGGCTTCCGGGTGACGGTCAACTGCGACAACCGGCTCATGAGCGGCACGTCGATGAGTCGCGAGATGCAGCTGCTCGTCGACGCGTTCGGCTACGACGCCGACGACCTGCGCTGGTTCACCGTCAACGCCATGAAGAGCGCCTTCCTGCCCTTCGACGAGCGCCTGGCCCTCATCGACGACGTGATCAAGCCGCGCTACGCCGCGCTCTGACCCCCACCGACGGTCCGGGGCCGTCAGAGGTAGGTCTCGCACCGAACGACGCCGTCGGAGGTAGGTGAGGCACCTCATCCGGTCGCGATGAGGTGCCTCACCTACCTCCGACTCGGATTCGGTGCCTCACCTACCTCTCACCAGGCGACGTCGAGGGCGACGTCGGCCGGACCTCAGGCCGTGCTGCGCAGCAGCCGCCGGGCCTGACGTGGCGTCATCGGCTCGCAGCCGGCGGCCACGGCCTGCGCGACGACACGGTCGTCGTCGTTCTTCAGCCGCCAGCCGCGCCGCACGAGCACCCAGGGGCTCTTGCGGCCCTCGCGCAGGTCCCGTGCCAGGCGCAGCGCGAAGGTGACCAGTCGGTGCCGACGCAGGCAGATGGCCGCGTCGAGCAGACCCGCCTCGCGACAGGCGGCCACGACCTGAGGGGCGAACAGGCCCTCGGCGATGAACTGGTCGCCCACCACGAGGTGCTGCGTGCCGGTGCGGGCGCTCGAGGCGAGGTCGTAGACGGGCACGTCCGCCTCGCCGCTCGCGCACAGCTCGGCGATGGCGCCGACGGCGGCGACGGGGTCCCAGGAGCCGGGGTGGTCCCAGTCCGGGATGCCCAGGCTCGACCGCGGCAGGTCGGGGTCGTGGCCCTCGCGGTAGAAGTCGTCGAGGCGCAGCACCGACCACCCCAGCACCTGCCCGAGGTGGGACTTCCCGACACCCGACGGCCCGGCCACGATCACGACACCCACGAGGGGTGAGCCTACGAGACGCCGACGCAGGCGCCCACACCGCGACTTCACCCATTCGTCACGTGAGGGGCGTTGACGCCGCAGGTGGTCGTCGGGTGGAATCGAGGCACGTTCCAGAGCTGGTCCGGGCGCAGTCGTGCCATCGGGGGGCCGACTCGACGACCCGAAGGATCGCTCTCACGTGAAGACACGTCTGCGCCGCGCTGCGGCCGCACCCGCTCTTGCCCTCGGCACCACCCTCGCGCTCGGAGCAGGCGTCATCGCCGCGGCTCCGGCCCAGGCCGCCGACGATGTCACCATCCGGCTGCTCGACATCAACGACTACCACGGTCGCATCGACGCCAACACGGTGAAGTTCGCCGGCACCGTCGAGCAGCTGCGGGCCGAGGCGGGGGAGGCGAACACGCTGTTCCTGTCGGCCGGCGACAACATCGGCGCCTCGCTGTTCGCGTCCGCCACGCAGCAGGACGCGCCCACGATCGACGTGCTGAACGCGCTCGACCTCAAGGTCTCCGCCGTGGGCAACCACGAGTTCGACCGCGGGTTCGCCGACCTCACCGGCCGGGTCGCCGACCGGGCGGACTTCTCCTACCTGGGCGCCAACGTCGTCTCCAAGGCCACCGGCGAGCCGGCGCTCCCCGCGTACGAGACCTTCGAGGTCGGCGGGCTCGACGTCGCCGTCGTCGGAGCGGTCACCGAGGAGACGCCCTCGCTCGTCTCGCCGTCGGGCATCGCCGACATCGAGTTCACCGACCCGGTCGAGGCGGTCAACGACACCGTTGCCGAGCTCGAGGCGTCGGCGACTCCGCCCGACGTCGTGGTCGCCGCGTACCACGAGGGAGCCGGGGCCGGGACCCCCGACGGCGCGACCCTGGAGCAGGAGGTGGCCGCAGGCGGCGCCTTCGCCGACATCGTGCAGAAGACCGACGCCGAGGTCGACGCGATCTTCACCGGCCACACCCACAAGCAGTACGCCTGGCAGGCCCCGGTGCCCGGCGAGGCCGGCAAGACCCGCCCGGTGCTGCAGACCGGCAGCTACGGCGAGTTCATCGGCAGCATCGACCTGACCGTCGACGGCGACACCGGCGACGTCACCAGCACCGCCACCAACGCGGCGCGCACCACCACCGACGACGCCACCCTGGTGAGCCGCTTCCCGCGCGTGGCCGAGGTCAAGACCATCGTCGACGCCGCGCTCGCCAACGCCCAGGAGGTCGGCAGCAAGCCCGTCGCCGAGGTCACGGCCGACGTCACCACGGCCTACGCGGGCGGCAACCGAGACGACCGCTCCAGCGAGTCCACGCTCGGCAACCTGGTCGCCGACGCCCAGCTCGCAGGCGTGAAGGACACTCCAGCCGGCGCCGACCTGTCCGTCGTCAACCCCGGCGGCCTGCGCAACGAGCTGCTGTTCGAGGGAACCGGCGGCTCCAACGCCGACGGCGTGGTCACGTTCGCCGAGGCCAACGCGGTGCTGCCCTTCACCAACAACCTCAGCTCGGTCAGCCTCACGGGTGCCCAGCTCACGCAGGTCTTCGAGGAGCAGTGGCAGCGCGACGCCGACGGCAACGTGCCGTCGCGCCCCTACCTGCAGCTCGGCACCTCGAGCAACGTCGCCTACACCTTCGACCCGACCCGCCCCGAGGGCGAGCGCATCACCTCGCTGCGCGTCGACGGCGAGCAGGTCGGTGCCGACACGACGTACAAGGTCGCGGTGCCGTCGTTCCTGGCCTCCGGCGGTGACAACTTCCGGACCTTCGCCGAGGGCACGGCGGTCGACACCGGGCTGCTCGACTACGAGGTCTGGATCGACTACCTGGGCGAGAACAGCCCCGTCGCCCCCAGCTTCGCCCGGCACGCCGTGCAGGTGGAGGGACTCCAGTCCTCCTACGAGGAGGGCGACACGCTCTCGTTCACGCTGCCGAAGCTCGACCTGACGTCGCTCGGCAGCCCGCAGACCCGCAGCGTCACCGCCACGCTCTACTCCGGCGACACCCCGTACGACCTGGGTGAGTTCCCGGTGAGCGACGGCGCCGCCACCGTGGAGCGCGCCCTGCCCGACGGCGTCACCGGCGACGTGCGCGTCGAGGTCGAGGCGAGCCCGACGGGGACCACGGCGGTCCTGCCGCCGTTCTCGATCGAGCAGTCCGGCGCCGACGCCAGGCTCGACGTCGTCACCCTGCCCTTCGTCAAGCAGGGCTCGCCGTCGCTGCTGGTGGCCCGTGTGAAGGGCGGCGAGGGACGCGCCAGCGGCACCCTGACGGTCACCGACGCCGCAGGCACGAAGCTCGGGTCGGCGAGGCTGACCCGCAGCGGCGTCGCCGTCCTGCTGCTCGACACCCGCCGGCTGTCGGCGGGCGCACAGGTGCTCACGGCTGCCTACAGCGGTGACGACACCTACGCCCCGGTCGAGCGTGACCTGAAGGTCACCGTCGTCGCGAAGAAGAAGCGCTGATGCGCGGCGTGCGCGCCGGCGCCGTCCTGACGGCGGGCGCCGCACTGGTCGCCGGCCTCGTGGGTGCCTCGCCGGTCCAGGCCGCGCCCGAGGGCGACGGTCTCGTGATCGGCGAGGCCTACCTGAACGGCGGCAGCAGCGGGGCCACCTACCTCAACAAGTTCGTCGAGATCGAGAACCCCACCGACGAGCCGATCGACGTGTCCGGCTGGTCGCTGCAGTACCGCTCGTACTCCTCGACCGGCGCGTTCACCGGCGTCATCGCCCTCGGCGACCACCACGTGGAGCCCGGCGGCACGCTGCTGGTCTCGGGCAACGCCAACGCCTCGAACGGCCAGGCGCTGCCCACGCCCGACGTCACGTCGTCGATCGCGTTCTCGGGCAACGCCAACGGCGGCACCCTGGCGCTCGTCCGCTCCACGTCGGCGCTGAGCGGCGACCGAGCGAGCGTGCTGGCGTCCGACCAGCTCGTCGACCTCGTCGGCTACGGCGCGTCCGCCACCTACGAGGGCAGCGGCCCCGCTCCCTCGGGGTACTCGGTCACCTCGTCGTTGCAGCGCACGGACGCGCAGGACACCGACGACAACGCGGCCGACCTGCGCGGTGGCGCGCCGACGCCGCAGGCCTGCGGCACCGACTGCGACGGGAGCGGCACGCCGCCCGAGCCTCCGGCCGACGTCACGATCGCCGAGATCCAGGGCACCGGCTCCGCCAGCCCGCTGGTCGGTCGGACCGTCACCACCAGCGGCGTGGTCACCGCCACGTACCCGTCGGGCGGCTTCGACGGGCTCTACCTCCAGACCGAGGGCACGGGCGGCACCGCTCCCGCGGACCGGACGGCCTGGGTGGGTGTGTTCGGCGCGTGGGCCGCCAGGGCGGCCGACGTCGAGATCGGCGACCACGTCGAGGTCACCGGCACGGTGGCCGAGAGCTTCGGGCTCACCCAGGTGTCGCCGACCGCCGGTGGCTGGAAGCAGCTCGCCGACCCGGCCCAGGCCGTGAAGCCCACGCCGCTCACCCTGCCGCTGGGCGAGGCGCAGCGCGAGAGCCTCGAGGGCATGCTCGTGGCGCCCGAGGGCCGCTACACGATCACCAACAACTTCGGCACGAACACGTTCGGCGAGATCGGTCTCGCCGCCGGCGACACCGGGCTCCCGCAGCCCACCGACGTCGCCCGCCCGGGATCGGCGGAGTACGACGCCGTCGTGGCCGACAACGCGCGGCGCCTCATCACCGTCGACGACGGTGCCGGCATCAACTTCACGAGCGGCGGCAAGAACACGCCGGTGCCGTGGCTGCGTCCCGACAACGAGGTGCGCGCCGGTGCTCCGGTCACGTTCACCGGTGACGACCTGGTGCTCGACTACCGCTTCAGCCTGTGGCGGCTCCAGCCCACCCAGCAGCTGACCGCCGGCGGCGACGAGCCGATCACGATCGGCAGCACGCGGGTCGCCGCTCCGAAGGACGTCGGCGGTGACGTGAAGATCGCGTCGTTCAACGTGCTCAACTACTTCACCCTCACCGGGGAGGCGTACGAGAAGTCCGGTGCCGGCACCTGCACCTACTACTCCGACCGCAACGGCAACCGGGTCACCGTCAACTCCTGCACCAACGACGGACCCCGCGGTGCTGCCGACGACGCGAACCTCCAGCGCCAGCAGGCCAAGATCGTCAACGCCATCGACGCCCTCGGTGCCGACGTCGTCTCGCTGGAGGAGATCGAGAACTCCGCCGCCTTCGGCATGGACCGCGACACCGCGCTGCGTGCCCTCGTGGCCGCGCTCAACGAGAAGGCAGGCCGTGAGGAGTGGGCGGCCGTCGCGTCACCCACCCGGGTTCCCGAGCGCGAGGACGTGATCCGCACGGCGTTCATCCACCGCGTCGGTGTCGTCGAGCCGGTGGGGGAGTCCGTCATCGACGACGACCCCGCGTTCGACAACGCCCGTGACCCGCTGTCGCAGGAGTTCCGGCCCGTCGGCGGCACGGAGCGCGACGACTTCCTGGTGGTCGTGAACCACTTCAAGTCCAAGGGCTCGGGCTCCGGCGAGGACGCCGACACCGGCGACGGCCAGGGTGCGTCGAACGCGTCGCGCGTCCGCCAGGCCACGGCGCTGGTCGCCTTCGCCGACGAGCAGAAGGCGGCGGCCGGCACCGAGACGGTGTTCCTGACCGGCGACTTCAACAGCTACAGCAAGGAGGACCCGATCGCGGTCCTCGAGGACGCCGGCTACGTGAACGTCCCCGCGACGTACACCGACAAGACCACGTACCAGTTCGGTGGTCTGCTCGGCTCGCTCGACCACGTGTTCGCCTCGCCGGCCGCGGTGGACAAGGTCACCGGTGCCGACGTCTGGGACATCAACGCCGACGAGTCGCTGGGGCGTGAGTACAGCCGCTACGACAACAACGTCACGCGGCTGTACGACACGAGTCCCTACCGGGCCAGCGACCACGACCCGGCGATCGTCGGGTTCACGGCGAAGCAGAAGGAGCCGGAGGTCGGCCCCACGCGCATCGCGGTGACCGGCTACACCGCACCGCCCAAGGTCACGCTCACGGCCACGGTGGCCGGAGGCGACGTGAAGGCCGACGGCGGCGTGCTGCTCGTGCTCGACGGCTGGCGCCCGGTCGGCGTCGCGAAGGTCGTGGACGGCACGGCCTCGGTGCGGCTCTCCGGGGTCGGCAGGGGCAAGCGGACCCTGACCCTCCTCTACTCCGGCGACCGCCGCATCAAGCCCGGGGTGACGCTCTACCGCACGCGCTGAGGCCCTCGCTGGTCGAGTAGCGGGGGCGGCGAGCGCCAGCGAGCTCGGTCCTGCGTATGGAGACCACTCCGGGGTGGTCTCCATGCGTCGCGGCTACGCCCTTGGTGCGACGGCTCCACCGTCCCCACGAGCTCGCCGTCGCTCGCCGTGGGCACTACTCGACCAGCGGGAATCTCACGGACGCTCGGGTCAGGCGAGGCCGAGAGCGACGGCGAGGTCCGTCTTGACGGCCTCGAGCGTGGCCGAGGCCTCCTCGCGGGCGACCTCGACCGAGTCGGTGACCGGCACGACCACCTCGACGTAGCACTTGAGCTTCGGCTCGGTGCCCGACGGACGGCAGATGATGCGCGCGGAGTCGATCGCCGCCCGCTGCCCGGCACCCCCGCCGGACGGCAGTCCGAGGCCGAGCCGGATGCCGTCGGTGGGAGGGAGGCCGGCGTACCCGTCGGCCAGGTCGTCGACGGACGTCACCTCGAGCCCGGCGAGCAGGCGAGGCGGGGTGCTGCGCAGGGTGCTCATGGCCGTCGCGATGATCGACAGGTCCTCCACGCGCACCGAGAGCTGGCCCGTGGCGTGCAGCCCGTGCTCGCGGTACAGGTCGTCGAGCAGGTCGAGCAGCGTCCGACCCTGGGCCTTCAGCTCGGCGGCGAGCTCGAGCACCGCGAGGATGGCCGAGACACCGTCCTTGTCGCGCGCCACGTGCGGGGCGACGCTGTAGCCCAGCGCCTCCTCGTAGCCGAACACGAGGTCGTCGATCTTGCCCAGCCACTTGAAGCCCGTGAGCGTCTGCTGCCAGCGTCGGCCGTGCGCGGCGGCCTGGCGGCCGAGCATGTCCGACGACACGATCGACGACCCGTACGTGCCCACGGCGCCACGCCGCAGCAGCAGCTCGGCGAGCAGGACACCGGTCTGGTCGCCGGTGAGCATGCGGAACCCCTCGCCGTCGCGCACGCCCACGGCGCAGCGGTCGGCGTCGGGGTCGTTGGCCACGATCACGTCGGCCTGCACCTCCGACGCGAGCTTGAGCGCCAGGTCCATGGCGCCGGGCTCCTCGGGGTTCGGGAACGCGACGGTCGGGAAGTCGGGGTCGGGGTCGCCCTGCTCGCGGACGACGTGGAGCGGCGCGAAGCCGGTACGGCGCACGACCTCGACCAGCGTGTCCCGCCCGACGCCGTGCATGGGCGTGTAGACGGCCACCACATCGCGTGGCCCGTCGTGCGCGAGGTCGACGACGGCCTGCACGTACGCCTCGGCCACCTCCGGCCCCACCACCGTGTAATCGTCGCTGCGCGGCAGCTCGTCGACGCGTCCGACCGCGTCGATGAGGGCGGAGATGTCGGTGTCGGCGGGAGGGACGATCTGGCTGGAGTCGCCGAGGTAGACCTTGTAGCCGTTGTCCTGGGGCGGGTTGTGCGACGCCGTGACCATGACACCCGCGGAGCAGCCCAGGTGCAGGATCGCGTGGGCGAGCACGGGGGTCGGCAGGTGCGTGGGCAGCAGGTAGGCCCGCACGCCCGCCGCGTGCATGATCTCGGCGGTGTCGCGCGCGAACACGTCGGAGTTGTGACGGGCGTCGTAGCCGACGACGACCGACGGGTCGTCGGGCGTCTCGCGCAGCAGGTAGGCCGCGAGACCCGCTGCGGCCTTGGCCACGATGACCCGGTTCATCCGGTTCGGCCCCCCGCCGAGCGCGCCGCGCAGCCCGGCCGTGCCGAACTGCAGCCGCTCGTCGAAGCGGTCGTGCAGCGCGTCCAGGTCGTCGGCGTCGACGAGGGCCTGCAGCTCGGCACGCGTGACCGGGTCAGGATCCTGGTCGATCCAGTCGAGGGCGAGGTCGACGACGGGCATGGTGCCTCCTGGCTGGCGGTGCTGGTGGGAGCGGTACGGGTCGGGTGCGGCGCCGACTAGATCCGGGGGATGACGTCGGCGAGCAGGGCGCCCATGCGGCTCGCGGCCGCCTTGCCGGCCTCGAGGACCTCCTCGTGGTTGAGGGGCTCGCCGGAGATGCCGGCGGCGAGGTTGGTCACGAGCGAGAGTCCGAGCACCTCCATGCCGGCCTCGCGTGCCGCGATCGCCTCGAGCGTCGTCGACATGCCCACGAGGGTGCCGCCGATCGCGCGCACCATGGCGATCTCGGCGGGCGTCTCGTAGTGCGGCCCGGGGAACTGCACGTACACGCCCTCGTCGAGCGAGGGGTCGACCTCGCGGCACAGGGCCCGCAGGCGCGAGGAGTAGAGGTCGGTGAGGTCGACGAAGTTCGCGCCCTCGATCGGCGAGGTGGCGGTGAGGTTGATGTGGTCGCTGATGAGCACGGGCGTGCCGGGCGTCCAGCGGGGGTCGAGCCCGCCGCAGCCGTTGGTGAGCACGACGGTGCGGACACCGGCAGCTGCCGCGGTGCGGACGCCGTGGACGACGGCCGCCACCCCCTTGCCCTCGTAGAAGTGCGTGCGTCCGAGGAACACGAGGGCGCGGCGTTCTCCGACCTGCACCGAGCGCACCGTGCCGCCGTGGCCGGCGACCGCCGGGGCACTGAAGCCGGGCAGGTCGGCGAGGGCGATCTCGTGGTCGGGGGTCCCGAGGGCGTCGGCGGCGGGCAGCCAGCCCGATCCCATCACGAGAGCGACGTCATGGGTCGCCCCGTCGGTCCGGTCGGCGAGGGCTTCCGCGGCTGCGCGGGCAAGTTCGGCAGTGGTCACCGGTCCACCCTACGAGACGTGACGGACGCCACCGGCTCGGGCGAGACGCCGCGGCGCCCGGTTCGGGGAGCCGAAGGTCCCGACGCGGCACCGGTCAAAAGAGTGACTAGCCAGGACTAGTCCTAAAGAACTAGTTCCGTGTAGTCTCCTGTGACCAAGGGGACGAACGAAAGGACTCCGGAGTGATGACGATCCGCACGCGCAGGGTGCTCGCCTCGAGCGTCGCCGTGCTCGCCGCCGCCGCGGCGCTCGTGCTCGTGCCGACCACGGCGCAGGCAGCGCCCCAGGCCGGGATCCAGCCGCTCGTCACCCAGGGCATCCAGCCGCTCGACACCGACGGCATCCAGCCGCTCGGCACCGACGGCATCCAGCCCCTCACCACGGTGGCGACCGCATGACGCACTGAGACTTCCGGTCTGTCGGGGGACGGGCCGGACGGTGGAGCATCTCGGGGGGATGGTCCATCACACACGACGAGACCCTGGCCGTTCGGGGGGATGGCCAGGGTCTCGTCGCGTGCGCACGCGGTGCGCGTCAGTTGAACTCGGAGGGGTCGGGGCCGGTGCGCTCGTCGCGGTTCAGGGTGCTGATGCGCTGCAGTTCCTCGTCGGTGAGGGTGACCTCGCTGGCCGCGAAGTTGTCGGCGATGCGCTGTGGCGTGACCGACTTCGGGAACACGACGTTGTCGAGCGCCAGCTGCCAGGCGAGCACGACCTGGCCCGGCGTGGCGTCGTGGGCCTCGGCGATCTCGACGATCGAGGCCTCGTCGAGCACCTTGCCCTGGGCGAGCGGGCTCCACGCCTCGGTGACGATGCCGTGCTCGGCGTGGTACGCCCGCAGCACGTCCTGGGTGAGTGCCGGGTGCAGCTCGACCTGGTTGACCGAGGGGGTGGTGAGACCCTCGTCGGCGAGGCGCTGCAGGTCCTGCACACGGAAGTTGGAGACACCGATCGAGCGCACACGGCCGTCGGCCTTGATCTGCTCGAACGCCTTCCAGGTGTCGACGTAGGTGTCGTGGGCCGGGGTGGGCCAGTGGATGAGGTAGAGGTCGAGGACGTCGAGCCCGAGCTTGCCCATGCTGGTGTCGAAGGCGCGCAGCGTGGACTCGTGGCCCTGGTCGTCGTTCCACAGCTTGGTGGTCACGAAGACCTCGTCGGCGAGCCCCGTGGCCTTGAGCGCGGCGCCGACGCCCTCCTCGTTGCCGTAGATCCTGGCGGTGTCGATGTGGCGGTAGCCGACCTCGAGGGCCTTCTCGACGGCCGCCTGCGTCTCGGCGGGGTCGATCTGGAACACCCCGAACCCCAGCTGGGGGATGGTGGTTCCGTCGTTCAGGGAGATGTCGCGAACAGTCATGCCTCCACGGTAGGTGCGTGCCGGCGACACGCACGCCGACCGCTCAGGCGCCCCAGCTGGGGTCCCAGCCCTCGACCTCGTCGGCGCGTCGGGGGTCCGGGCCGGTGTAGATCGAGGAGGGCCGGATGAGGCGGCCCTTGTTGTACTGCTCCAGGATGTGGGCGCTCCAGCCGGCCGTGCGTGCCGACGTGAACATGGCCGTGAACATGTTCGGCGGGACCTCGGCGAAGTCGAGCACGATCGCGGCCCAGAACTCCACGTTGGTCTCGAGGACGCGGTCGGGTCGGCGTGCACGCAGCTCGGCGAGGGCAGCCTGCTCGAGCGCCTCGGCCACCTCGGCGCGAGGCGCGTTGAGCTCCTTGGCGGTGCGGCGCAGCGTGCGGGCGCGGGGGTCCTCGGCGCGGTAGACGCGGTGGCCGAAGCCCATGAGGCGCTCGCCGGAGTCGAGCAGGTTCTTCACGTAGCCCTCGGCGTCGCCGGACTTCTCGACCTGCTCGATCATGTGCAGCACGCGCGACGGTGCTCCGCCGTGCAGCGGGCCCGACATGGCGCCCACGGCACCGGAGAGCGCGGCGGCCACGTCGGCGCCGGTGGAGGCGATGACGCGCGCGGTGAAGGTGGAGGCGTTCATGCCGTGCTCGGCGGCCGAGACCAGGTAGGCGTCGATGGCCTTCGCGTGGTCGGGGTTCACCTCGCCGCGCCAGCGCATCAGCATCCGCTCGACGATGGTGGCCTGCTCGTCGATGACAGCCTGGGGCACCATCGGCTTGCCGACGCCGCGGGCGGCCTGCGCCACGTACGACAGGATCATCACGGCCGTGCGGGAGAGGTCCTCGCGGACCTGCTCGGGGGTCTCGATGTCGTAGAGCTGGCGCAGGCCCCACGCCGGGGCGGTGAGGGCGATGGCGCTCTGCACGTCGGCGCGGATGTCGCCGGAGTGCACGGGGATGGGGAACGGCTCGGCGGGCGGCAGGCCGGGCTCGTAGTGGCCGTCGACCAGCAGGCCCCAGATCTTCTCGAACGGGACGCGGCCGACGAGGTCGTCGATGTCGACGCCGCGGTAGCGCAGCGCGGACCCTTCCTTGTCGGGCTCGGCGATGTCGCTCTCGAACGCGATGACGCCCTCGAGCCCGTGGTGAACCTTCACGTCTTCAGCCATGGCTGCATTGTGCCCTGGACCGCAGGTCTGGTGTGCGGCGCGTCCTGCCGGTGGGCCTGCGCCGCACTACCGTGGTGGTCATGTCCGGTTCCCTCGACGCGGCACGACTCGCGGCCATGCGCAGCGAGTACGAGAACGCGGGGCTCGACGAGGACACGGCCGGGGACGACCCGATGGACCTGCTGAGGCGCTGGCTCGACGAGGTCGTCGACGCGCAGGTCCCCGAGCCCAACGCGATGGCGCTCGCCACGGCCACGCCCGACGGTCTTCCGTCGGTCCGCACGGTGCTCATGAAGGGACTCGACCACCGGGGCATCACGTTCTTCTCCCACTACTCCTCCCGCAAGGGCGTGGAGCTCGCCGCGAACCCCCGAGCCGCGGCCACCTTGCTCTGGCACCCCGTGCAGCGCCAGGTGCGCCTCGAGGGACGGGTCGAGCGGTTGCCGGCGGAGGAGAGTGACGCCTACTTCGCGAGTCGACCGCGGGGCGCCCAGCTGGGCGCGGTCGCGTCGCACCAGTCGCGTCCGGTCGCCGACCGCGCAGCGCTCGAGGAGCAGGTGCGCGAGGCGACCGAGCGCGCGGGGGAGGCAGAGGTGCGACGTCCCTCCGCCTGGGGCGGGTACCTCCTGGTGCCGACCACCATGGAGTTCTGGCACGGCCGGCGCAACCGCGTGCACGACCGCCTCCTGTACCGCCACGAGGACGGCGGCTGGCACCGCACCCGGCTCCAGCCCTGAGCCCAACGAGACTCAGAGCGCGAAGACTGCCGTCACCACCGCCGGCAGCACGCCCAGCAGGGTCCACGGTGAGACGGGCGAGAGCCGGTGCACGAGCCGGCCGGCGGAGACGGCCGCGCAGCCGAGTGCTCCCATGACGAGCACGAGCACGACCGCCGCGTCGTGCCGCTCGCCGGCGAGCATCGCGACCGCGGCGGCCAGCGCTCCCAGCGGGAAGCAGGACACCGCGACGACGAGCAGGCTCACGATCCACTGCTGGACCTGCTGCGTCGTCATCGGTGGTCGGGCCATGACGTGATCCTGCCAGCGAGGGTCGGTCACCCATGCGCCAAGATCGTTGCGTGGGGAGACTGTCAGGGGTGGCCGGTGCGGTGCTGACCGACGTGCGTCCGCTGCGCGCATCACCGGCGTACCGACGGCTGTGGCTCGGCCAGACCGTCTCCGCGTTCGGCCAGCAGATGACGATCGTCGCGATCGCCTACGAGGTCTACTCGCTCACCACGTCGTCGTTCTCCGTCGGGCTCATCGGCCTGGCCGGACTCCTGCCCCTCGTGCTCGGCGGGCTCTACGGCGGTGCGCTCGCCGACGCCTTCGACCGGCGTCGGGTCGCCCTCGTGTCCGCCCTCGGGCTGTGGCTCTGCTCGATGGCCCTCGTCGCACACAGCCTGGCCGGCGTCGACTCCGTGGGCTTCCTCTACGGTCTGGTCGCCGTGCAGTCGGCGCTGTTCGCCGTCAACCAGCCCGCGCGGTCGGCCATGCTGCCGCGCCTGCTGCCGGCCGACCTGCTCCCGGCCGCCAACGCCCTCGGGATGGCCGCGACCAACCTCTCCTTCACCGCCGGGCCGCTGCTCGGTGGGCTGCTCATCGCGTGGAAGGGCGTCGACGCCGCCTACCTCGTCGACGTCGTGCTCTTCGTGGCCGCCCTCTACTCCCTGTTCCGGCTGCCGGCGCTGCCGCCGCTCACCCGCCAGCCGGTTCCGGGCCTCCGCTCGGTGGTCGAGGGCCTGCGCTTCCTGCGCACTGCCCCCAACGTGCGCATGACCTTCGTGATCGACCTGTTCGCCATGGTGCTCGCCCAGCCGCGTGCCCTGTTCCCCGCCCTCGCCGTGACCGTGTTCGCGACCGGCCCGGAGACCCTCGGGCTCCTGCAGGCCGCTCCGGGCATCGGCGCGGTGGTCGCGTTCCTCGTGTCCGGCTGGGTGAGCCGCGTGCACCGGCACGGGGTCGCGGTCGTGGCCGCCGTGTGCGTCTACGGCGCCGCGGTGTCGGCGGCAGGCGTGTCGGTGTTCTCCGGCGCGAGCCTGCTGTGGCTGTGCGTGCTCATGCTCGCCTGCTCCGGTGCGGCCGACATGGTCAGTGCCGCCTACCGGTCGACGATCCTGCAGACCGCGGCCCCCGACGAGCTGCGGGGACGCATGCAGGGCGTGTTCATCGTCGTGGTCGCCGGTGGCCCGCGGCTCGGTGACTTCGTGATGGGCTCGCTCGCCGGTCTGGCGGGGGAGGCCTGGGCGATGACGATCGGCGGGGCGCTGTGCGTGGCCGCCACGGCCTGGTTCGGCCTGCGGTCACGCGGCTTCCGGGCCTACGACGCGCGCGAGCCCACCCCGTAGCGCGACTCGGGCATCCGGCTCGACGGGCGCTCGACTCGTCAGAGGTAGGTAGCGCACCGAACGGGCACGTCGGAGGTAGATCTCGCACCTCATCGACGGCGCATGAGGTGCGAGACCTACCGCCGACGGTGGGGTTCGGTGCGTCACCTACCTCTGACCAGGGTGAGGTGCGCCATCTGCCTCTAACGCGGACGCGGGCGTGACGCGGGGTCAGGAGAAGCGGGCGAGGTCGATCTCGATCCACACCTGCTCGGCCCGACCCAGCAGCTCGCCGTCGACGGTGTGCAGGGCGGTGGCGGTGCGGAACTTGCGGCCGTCGCGCTCGCGAAGGAAGCCCGACGCGAGCAGCGCCTCGCCCGCAGCGGGGCGACGCAGCACCTCGGCCGTCATCCGGCCCAGCACCATCGGCTGCGCGGTGAAGTCGGCGGCCCAGCCGCCGGGGCAGTCCAGCGCCGCCCACGTGGTCGGGACGTCGAGCAGGCCGTCGCTGCCGGCCACGGCGGGATCGGGCGTCCAGGTGCCCGCCGTGCGCCCGTCACCCACCGGACCGGTGAAGAGTCGCAGGCCGTCGCCGGGCTCGCGCGCGGTGCCGCACGTGAAGCACAGGTCGAAGGGGTGCGACGAGAAGCCCTGGTAGGACGCGACGCCCTGCTCGGCCTCGGCGGCGCTCGGGGCGGCGAGCGGCTCGTGCTCGAAGCTCCCCGACGTCGCCTCGCCGATGAGTGCGCCACCGGCCGTGACGAGTCGCACCTCCTCGGGGTGGTCCTCCCAGGTGAGCGGGACCTCCAGCGGGGGCGGCTGTCGCAGGGTGGCCGTGACTACCGTGCTGCCGTGCCGCTCCTGCTGCTGCGCGGCGAGCAGCCCGCTCACCCAGCCGCCGTTGCCTGAGTGCTCCGGGCCGTTGAACCTGCGGGGGATCGTGGTCACGGGACCACCGTAACCACGCTGCTCGGTCGGGGCGACGACCCCGGTCCCGCCGCTGTCGTGTCAGGAGGCCAGGTGCCGGTAGCCCGGATCAGGAACGCATGGCCTCGTAGCGGCGCAACGACTCCTTGCGCTCCTCTGCGTGGTCGACCATCGGGCCGGGGTAGTCGGCCGGCGGCTCGTCCAGGCGCCACGGCTCGTGGACGAACCGGTCCGGCACGTCGCGCAGCTCGGGCACCCAGCGGCGCACGTAGGTGCCGTCGGGGTCGAACTTCTTGCCCTGCGACGTCGGGTTGAAGATGCGGAAGTACGGCGATGCGTCGGTCCCGCACCCGGCCACCCACTGCCACCCGTGCTGGTTGGAGCAGGGGTCGGCGTCGACCAGCAGGTCGAGGAAGTGGTCGGCGCCCACGGTCCACTCCAGGTGCAGGTCCTTCACCAGGAAGCTCGCCACGATCATCCGCACGCGGTTGTGCATCCAGCCCTCCGCCTGCAGCTGCCGCATGCCGGCGTCGACGATCGGGAAGCCGGTGCGGCCGTCCTTCCACAGCTGCAGGTCGCCGCCGGGGTGGTCGTACTCCATGGACTCGAACCGCTTGTCGTAGTAGCCCTCGAGCGTGTCGGGCCGGTGGTGCACGACGTCGGCGTAGAACTCGCGGAACGCCAGCTCGCGCGCGTAGGCCTCGGCTCCCTTGCCACCCCGTTCGGCCAGGTCGGCGAGCATGGTGCGCGGGTGGATGGTGCCCCACTTCAGGTGCACCGACATGCGGGACGTCGCGTCGCGGCCGGGCACGTCGCGCAGGTCGTCGTACTCGTCGACCTGGTCGATCCAGTCGCGCCAGCGGCGTCGGGCCGCCTCCTCGCCGAGCGGGGGGAAGATGACGCCCTCGGGCGGGTCGACGTCGGGCAGCTGGGTGGTGCGCACGTCGGCCTGGATCCACGGCACCGAGCGGACGCCCGGGGCCGGAGCGCGCCACCCGTGCTCCTTCCAGGCCCGGAAGAAGGGGGTGAAGACTCGGTAGGGCGTGCCGTCGTCCTTGGTCACCCGACCGGGCGCGACGGCGTACGACGAACCGGTGCGCACGAACGCCACGTCGTCGTCGGCCAAGGCCTTCTCGATGCGCTCGTCGCGGCCCGACTCGTACGGGCCGTAGTCGGCGGCCACGTGCACGCTCGACGCGTCGACGGCACGCGCCACCCGCGGCACGACCTCCTCGGGCTTGCCGTGCACCACCACCAGTCCGCCGACACGATCGTCGAGGTCGCGCAGCAGCCCCATGAGGTAGGCCAGGCGGGTCCGACCGTTCGGCCCCCAGTAGTGGTCGTCCAGCACGAACATCGGCACGACGCCGTCGGGACCGGCCTCGATGGCCTCGCGCAGGGCCGGGTTGTCGTTCAGCCGGAAGTCGGATCGGAAGCACATCACGGAGGTCGGCACGGGCACCATCCTCACGCGTGCACGCGGTGTCTGCACCTCATGGAACAATGGCCGCGTGAGCGAGCTGATCGACACCACCGAGATGTACCTGCGCACCGTCTTCGAGCTGGAGGAGGAGGGCATCGTCCCCCTGCGCGCGCGCATCGCCGAGCGGCTCCACCAGAGCGGACCGACGGTCAGCCAGACCGTGGCGCGCATGGAGCGTGACGGCCTGCTCACCGTCGAGGGCGACCGCCACCTCGAGCTGTCCGACAAGGGTCGCGCCCTCGCCACGCGCGTCATGCGCAAGCACCGTCTCGCCGAGCGCCTGCTCACCGACGTCATCGGGCTCGAGATCGAGTTCGTGCACGAAGAGGCCTGCCGCTGGGAGCACGTCATGTCCGAGCAGGTCGAGCGTCGGCTCGTCGAGCTGCTCGAGCACCCCACCGAGTCGCCCTACGGCAACCCCATCCCCGGGCTCGAGGAGCTCGGCGAGGTCGTCGACGACTCCCGGTTCCTGCACGGGGTCGAGCCGCTCACCAAGGCCGCCGGCCGTTCCGACGAGCCCGTCCGTCGCATCGTCCGGCGCATCGCCGAGGAGCTGCAGAAGGACACCGAGGTCATGTCGGTGCTGCGCCGCGTCGGCGCGCTGCCCGGCAACGACGTGCTCGTCTCCCGCGGTCACGACGGCGTGGTCGTCGCCCGCCAGGGCGAGACGGCCGAGATCGACTCCGACGCCGCAGCGCACATCTTCGTCTCGGAGTAGGCGCCTCGGCGCACGGCCGCCGCAGCGCTACGGACGCTGCGCGGCCTGGTGGAGCGCTGCCTCCACCGTCGTCGGCCCGCCGGGTGGTGGCCCCACGAGGTCGTCGAGGTCGCGCTCGGTGCACACCATGTCCAGCGCCAGGCTGTGCACCAGTGCGGCGTTGAGCGAGCTCGGGCCCGGAGCGACGGTGCCGACGAGCAGGCTGAACGTGTGGGGGAGCAGCACGGGGAACAGCAGCGTCGACGGCACGCGTCGGCCCGCAGCCCGTGCGTGGGCCTGGAGCAGCTCGCGGTACGTGACGACGTCGGGTCCGCCGACGTCGAAGCTGCGTCGCACCTCGCCCTCGAGGTCGGTCACGCCGACCAGGTAGTGCAACAGGTCCTCGAGCCCCACGGGCTGCATCCGGTGCTTCAGCCACGTGGGCCCGACGACGACGGGAAGGAGGCGGGTGGCGACCTCCATGAGGTCGAACGACGCCGAGCCGCGGCCGATCACCATGCCGGCGCGCAGCACCACCGCAGGGACGCTGCCGCCGAGGAGGATCTGGGCGACCTCGTCGCGCGAGGCCAGGTGCTCGGTCAGCTCGCTGTCCGCGGGCGGCAGCAGGCCACCCAGGTAGACGATGCGCCGCACACCTGCCTCGGCGGCCGCGGCGGCGAAGGTGTTCGCGAGCACCCGGTCGGCGGCGGCGTAGTCGTCGCCGTCGGACATCGCGTGCAGCAGGTAGTGGGCCACGCCGACGTCGGCCAGAGCACGGGCCAGGACCTGCGGGTCACCCGCGTCGCCCTGCACCACCTCCACCGACGACACCCAGGGTGCGTCGGGCAGGCGAGCGGGGTCGCGCACCAGCACGCGCACCTGGTGACCGCGATCGACGAGCCGCTCGGCCAGGTGTGCCCCGACGAACCCCGTGACGCCGGTGACCAGCACCGGTGCGGTGGTCACGCCTTCTTCGGGGGCAGAGGGATGAATCCGCTCGTGCGACGGACGTAGTCGTCGTAGCCGGGCTTGGTGCGCTTCATGCCCTTCTCGTTGAGCGAGGCGCCGGTGACCTTCGTGAGGAAGATCGTCATGGCGATCGGGCTGATGATCGTGGCCACACCGGCCCACGACGACGCCGCCACGAGCCAGATGCCGGTCCACACGCACGCGTCGCCGAAGTAGTTCGGGTGGCGCGTGTAGCGCCACAGGCCCTGGTCCATGACCTGGCCCTTGTTCTCGGGATCCTTCTTGAACCGGGCCAGCTGCCAGTCGCCCACGGCCTCGAAGAACAGGCCGACGGCCCACACGGCGGCGCCCAGCCAGCCGAGCCAGCCGATCGTGCCGATGTTGTTCATGCCCACCATCACGGGCGTGGCCACCAGGAACATCGCGATGCCCTGGGGGATGAACACCCGGGTGAGCGCGACCTGCCCGAACGAGCGTCCGTCCTTCTCGGCCAGCTCGGCGTAGCGGGGGTCCTCGTCCTTGCCGCTGTTGCGGTGGTGCAGGTACACCGCGAGCCGCACGCCCCACACGGCGGTGAGCACGAGCAGCAGCAGCTGGGTGCCCGGCATCCCGTCGCCGTAGCCGGTCACGAAGACCGAGACGACGGCCACCGCCACGAAGCCCAGCGGCCACGCGGTGTCGACCACGGTGAGCTTCTGGATGCGCACCGAGATGGCCATGCAGACGGCCATGAGGACGACGACCGTGAGCAGCCCGAAGCCGAGCGTGACCAGCGCGTGGGAGGTGTCGTTGGCGATCAAGCCAACCACTCCAGGGGGCTGGCCGGCATGTCGCTGCGGCCGGCGGGGGAGGGCTTCACGGCCAGGATCTGGTCGACGCCCATGCGGTTCTCCTCGAAGGCGAGCGACCCGCCGGCCAGGTAGAGGCGCCACACGCGGGCGGTCTCCTCACCGACGAGGGCCACGGCCGTGGCCCAGTTCTCCTCCAGGTTGGCGGCCCACCCGGCGACGGTCTGCGGGTAGTGCTCGCGCATGGCCTGCACGTCGCGGATCTCCAGGCCGGCGCCAGCGATGAGGCCGATGGTCTTCGCGATCGGCTTCATGTGCATGTCGGGGGCGATGTAGGTCTCGATGAACGGACCGCCGCCGGGTCGGTCGCCGGGCGCGTCGTTGCTGCGCGACATCTGCTGGATGAGCACGCGTCCGCCGGGGCGCAGGTAGCGCTGGATCGACTCGGTGAACACCACGTACTCCTCGTCGCCCACGTGCTCGCCCATCTCGATGGAGGCGATGGCGTCGATCGTGCCGTCGGCCACGCCGGCCCCGGCGAGGTCGCGGAAGTGGCGCAGGCTCACGTCCACGCGCCCCTGGAGCCCACGCTCGGCAGCGCGCTTCATGACGTAGTCGCGCTGCTCCGACGACAGCGTCACGCCCGTGACGTGCACGCCGTAGTGCGCTGCGGCGTGCAGGCTGAGCGAGCCCCAGCCGGAGCCGATGTCGAGCATCCGCATGCCCGGTCGAAGTCCGAGCTTGCGGCAGACGAGGTCGAGCTTGGCCGTCTGCGCCTCCTCGAGGGACATCGTCGGATCGGCGTGGAACCCGCTGGAGTAGGCCATCTGCGGGTCGAGGATGAGCTCGTAGAAGTCGTTCGACAGGTCGTAGTGGTGGCTGATGGCCGCCCGGTCGCGCTCGCGGCTGTGCAGCTCGCCGGTCAGGTTCGACTCGGCGGCCGGTGCGGCGGGGCGTCGGCCGATGGCGCCGAGGCGCACCGCGAGGTAGGCGCCGCGCAGCTTGAGGCGCAGGCTGATCTTCGGCCGACCGGCCTTGCCGTCGGCCTCGCGGGCCACGCGCACGGCCTCCCACATGGTGCGCAGGCCCTCGGCCAGGTCGCCCTCGAGGTCGAGGTCGCCCTGCACGTAGGCGCGGGCGACGCCGAGCTCGCCGGGGGAGTGCAGCACGTGCCGGACGGCGCGCTTGTCGCGCAGCACCAGGACGGGAGCGTCGGCCGGACCGGCCTCGCTGCCGTCCCAGAGCCGGAGCCGGACGGGCAGGGACATGTCGAGGGCGTCCTCGGCGAGGGACAGCAGGGCGGCGGCCTTGTTCATGGGTCAATCCTGGTCTGGTCGGCGTGGACCCGCCATCCGGGGTCCGCGAGAACCATTCGATGCCGCGGCCACCGTGGATCGGTGTGTCCAGGACCGCACGAGGTCCGCACCGCGGTGTGGGTGGACTAGGGCATCCTGTGGCCATGAAGCAGCAGCGTCGTGAGCGCGGCGTGCTCGAGCGTGTCGTCACCGAGACGCTGGGCTGGGTCCTGGTCGTGGTGGGGATCATCCTGTGGCCGCTCCCGGGCCCCGGACTCCTGATCATCCTCGCGGGCATCACGGTGCTCTCGCGCCAGCACGCCTGGGCGCGGCGGGCGCTGGGACCCGTGCAGGAGCGAGCCGTCGAGGCGGCGCGCTTCGGCGTCGCCACCTGGCCGCGCATCACCCTCAGCGCCCTCGGCGGGGTGTGGCTCTTCGCGCTCGGTGTCGTGTGGTGGATGTCGCCGACCATCCCGGAGTTCGAGGTGCTCGGCGTCGGCTTCGGGCCCCGACTTCCCGCGGCCGGATGGGCCACGGGCCTGGGACTGATGGCCTCCGCCGTGGTGGCGTGGGGTCTGCTCGTCTACAGCGTGCGGCGCTGGCGAACGCGGTAGTCTTCGCCCGTGACGCCCCGACGTCGTCGTCCCCCTGTCGCCGTGATCGTCCTCGCCACGACGGTCGCCGGGCTGCTGGCGTCCGGGATCACTCCGGTCGCCGCGTCGGACGCCGCGCCGGTGGACCGGGCGGCGGAACGGATCGTCGCCCGCGCGGCGGACGGCCAGCCGCTGCGTGTGGTCACCACGACCCTCGGGCCACAGGGTCGCCCCGAGATCAGCACCACCGTCGTGCCCAGTCGCAGTCGAGCCAGGCTGCTCGTGGCCCGTGCCCTGCGCGACCGCGACGTCGACGCGGTGTCGCTCGCGCTGCCCGTGCGCACCACCGCCTCGAACGACACCCTCCGCCCCAGGCAGTGGGGACTGACCCGGCTCCAGGCCGAGGCCGTCTGGACGCGAGCGAACGGTGCCGCCACCAGGACCACGAGGCGTGCGGTCGTCGCCGTCGTCGACACCGGGGTCGACGCCACGCACAGCGACCTCAAGGGCAACGTGCTGGCGGGCTACGACGTGCTCGCTCCCGGCACCAGCGCGGCGGACCCGAACGGCCACGGCACGCACGTGGCCGGGATCGTGGCCGCCGTCGCGGGCAACCGTCGCGGGGTGGCCGGACTCGCGCCCCGCGCGGCCGTCCTGCCGATCAGGGTGCTCGACTCGGCAGGTCGCGGCACGAGCGACGCGGTCGCGCGCGGCATCGTGCGTGCGGCCGACCGCCGGCCCCACGTCATCAACCTCTCGCTGAGCATCCCCGGCGACGATCCCGCCGTGCGTCAGGCCGTGGCCTACGCCCAGCGCAAGGGCGTCCTCGTGGTCGCCGCGGCCGGCAACACGGGGTGTGGCCTGCTCCGACGCACGCAGTACCCCGCCGCCTACGCAGGGGTCGTCGGCGTCGGCTCCGTCGACTCGTCCCTGGCCGCGTCGCGCTTCAGCAGCTGCGGATCCTGGGTCGACGTCGCCGCACCGGGGGGCGGCATCTGGTCGACCGTCCCGCGGCAGAACCGGATGAGCTGCGCCGCGACCTACTGCTCGCTCAGCGGCACGTCGATGGCGGCGCCGCACGTGGCCGCCGCTGCGGCGATGGCCATGAGCCGGCGCGGCTGGAGCGCCACCACGGTGGCCTCGCGCCTCGAGCGCACCGCCCGCGACCTCGGTGCCCGCGGCAAGGACCAGACCTACGGAGCCGGTCTGCTCGACGTGAGATCGCTCGTGCGATGACCTTCCTCGCACGCCGCTTTCCGGAGGCCGACCTGCCGTGGGTCCGCCTCGGGACCGGCCCCACGCCGGTGCGGGAGCTCGACGGCTTCTGGGTCAAGGACGAAGCAGGCTTCGGCGACGGCGGGTGGGGCGGCAACAAGGTCCGCAAGCTCGAGTGGATCATCCCCGAGCTCCATCGTCGGCGTCGCGGCGTGATGTTCACCGTGGGTGGCATCGGGACCCACTGGGGTCTCGCCGCCGCGCTCTACGGACGTGAGCACGGGCTGCGCGTGGTGCTCGGCCTCGTCGACCAGCCGGTCGACGACCACGTGCGCGAGCAGACACGTCGCCTCGACGCCTCCGGTGCCGACATCCACCGGTTCCGGTCGGTGCGGAGCCTGAAGCGCATGGCGCCCCTCCTGCTCGCGCGCTACGCCGACGGGCTGCGTCTGCCGCACTACGTCCCGGCCGGCGGATCGACCGCGGTCGGCAGCCTCGGCTACGTCGAGACCGCGCTCGAGATCGCGGAGCAGGTCCGCGCCGGTCTGCTGCCCGAGCCAGCCACCGTCGTGACGGCGGTCGGGTCCGGTGGCACGGCCGCAGGTCTCACCCTCGGCCTGCGCATGGCGGGCCTGCGCTCGCGGGTGCTGGGCATCGTGGTCAACGACGCCTTCCGCCTCGACGCCGTGACCATCGCGCGCCTGGCCGACCAGACGGCTGCGCTCCTGCGGACCCGCGGCGCTCCGGTGGAGGAGCGCATCGGTCCGCGCGACCTCGTGGCCGACGCGTCGTGGCTCGGCGAGACCTACGGCGCCGTCACGCCCGAGGCCGAGGAGGCCCGCGCCTGGGCCGCCGACCAGGGGCTGGAGCTCGAGCCGGTCTACACGGCCAAGGCGCTCGCCGCGATCCGTGGGAGCGCCCTCGACGGGCCGGTGCTCTACCTGCAGACCCACGGTCCTCGCTGACGGGACTCGCCCCGGTGGGTGCCATGACGCAGGATGGCGTCATGACGACGTGCGACGTGGTGGTGATCGGTCTCGGACCCGGTGGCGAGGCGCTGGCGGCCCGACTGGCAGGGGAGGGGCTCGAGGTCGTGGCCGTGGAGTCCGGCCTCGTGGGTGGCGAGTGCCCCTACTGGGGCTGCATCCCGTCGAAGATGTTCATCCGTGCCGCCGGCGCGATCGCGGAGACGCGGCGCGCGGTCGAGCTGGCCGGCGCCGCGACGGTCGAGCCCGACTTCTCCGTGGTCGCGAGGCGCATCCGTGAGCAGGCCACCGACGACTGGGACGACACCGTGGCCGCCGAGCGGCTCGAGAAGTCGGGTGCGCGCCTGGTCCGCGGTCACGGTCGGCTGGCCGGCCCCGGCGTGGTCGAGGTCGACGTGTCCGGCGGGGGCACGCAGCGCATCGAGGCCCGGCGCGGTGTCGTGCTCAACCCGGGGACGCGGGCCGCGGTGCCACCGATCGACGGCCTCGCCGACACGCCCTTCTGGACGAACCACGAGGCCCTCGAGGCCACCGTCCTGCCGAGCTCCCTCGTGGTGATCGGCGGTGGACCGATCGGGCTCGAGCTGGCGCAGGCGTTCGCACGCTTCGGCAGCGAGGTCACGGTGGTCGAGGTCGGCCCCCGGATCCTCGGCCCCGAGGAGCCGGAGGCCTCCGACGTGCTGCGGGGAGCCTTCGAGCGCGACGGCATCGACGTGCGCGAGGGCGACAGCATCACGTCGGTCTCCCACGACGGCACGCAGTTCACCCTCGAGCTGGCCTCGGGCACCGTCCACGCCGAGCAGGTGCTGGTGGCAGCCGGGCGCAAGCCGTCCATCGGCGACCTGGGGCTGGAGACCGTCGGCCTCGATCCTCACGCCCGGTCGATCGAGGTCGACGACGCGATGCTCGCGACGGACGGCGTGTGGGTCGTCGGCGACGTGGCCGGGCGGGGCGCCTTCACCCACGTCTCGATGTACCAGGCGGACCGCGCGGCCCGCGCGATCCTCGGGGAGGACCTGCCCGACTACGACACGTCGTTCCCGCGGGTGACCTTCACGGACCCGGAGGTCGGCGGCGTCGGCCTCACCGAGAAGCAGGCGCGCGACCGCGGTCTCGACGTGGCCGTCTCCACCACCGACCTCGCGCAGAGCTCGCGCGGGTTCACCCACGGCCCTGGCGCGGAGGGCGTCGTCAAGATCGTCGTCGACACCGCCCGCGACGTCGTCGTCGGTGCCACGGTGGTCGGACCGGCCGGGGGCGAGACCGTCTCGGGTCTCGCGGTCGCCGTCCGCGCCGAGGTCCCGGTGGCGACGCTGCGGAACTCCGTGTTCGCCTACCCGACCTTCTGGCGAGCGGTCGAGAGCGTGCTGCAGGACGTGGCGGAGTAGCCCTCAGCCCTTGCCGAGCAGCTCGAGGACCTGCTTCTCCAGCGTGCGGCTCACCGGCTCGCCCGGAGCGACGGGACGGTGGCCGCCGGCCACCACGACCCCGTCGTCGAAGAGGTCGACGACCCGCGGGTCCACGTACGACGACCGCGCGACGGCCGGCGTGTTGCCGAGGTGCTCGGAGACCTCCCGCATGGCGGCGGCCACGGACTTCTTTCGAGCGGTCTTCGTGGACGCGTCCGACGAGGAGAGGGCGGCCGCCGCGATCACGGTGCCGCGCCACGTGCGGAAGTCCTTCGCCGAGAACTCCTCGCCCAGCATCTCCTTCACGTACTCGTTGACGGCCGACGCGCCCAGCGCCGACCAGCCGTCGTCGCCCCGGTACGCCAGCAGGACGTCGCCACCGGTGCGGCGGCGACGCAGCGGCTCCAGTGCCGAGATGAGCCGCTCGTCGCGCAGCGAGACCTCCAGGTCCTGGCCACTCTTGGCCACGTAGGCGAAGACGAGCGTGTCGGCGGCGCGTCGGACGTGCTGCTTCTCGATGGTGGTCAGCCCGTAGCTGCCGTTCTCGTCGGCGTAGCGGTCCGACCCCACCCGGAAGATCCCGAGGTCGAGCAGTCCGAAGGCCAGCGCCGAGACGCTGCGCAACGTCGACTCGTCGGTGACCTCGTCGCGGGCACGGTCGCGGACGTCGAGCAGCGCCGCGGCGAAGCCCTCCATGTGCACGAACTTCTCCGCGTCACGCCGTTCGCGCCACGCCGGGTGGTACAGGTACTGACGTCGGCCGGCGTCGTCGGTGCCGACCGCCTGCAGGTGGCCGTTCTGCACCGGACAGATCCAGACGCGTTCCCAGGCGGGCGGGATCACGAGCTGCTTGCAGCGCTCGACGTCGATCTCCTGCAGCGGGGCGCCGTCCTGGTCGAGGTAGCGGAAGCCTCGGCCGTGTCGCACCCGCGACCAGCCGTCCATCGAGGCGGAGACGCGACGCAGCCGGACCATGCAGCGACCGTAGGTCGCCTCCGTGGCCCCCGCGACTCGAGACGAGGGCGTGCTCGTGCCGTCGATGACGCCGTGTCGACCACGTGGCGAGGCGCCACCGGGCAGACTGGGGCCGTGCGAGCTCTCGTCGCGGTCGTCGCCCTGTCCCTTGCCCTGGGCGCCTGCACGCGCGGTTCGGCAGGACCCGAGGCGGGACCGACCGGCATGCCGTCGACAGCCGGTTCCGCGGGGACGTCCGCCGGCTGCGGGTCCGTGCCCGACGACGTCACGGGGGCGACGCGCGACGTGACCCGGAGGATCCCGGTCGACAGCACGCTGCGGCAGTACATCGTGCACGTGCCGACCGGCTACGACGGCTCACGTCCCCTGCCCGTCGTCTACCTCTTCCACGGCCTCGGCAGCTCCGCCGCGGAGGTCGCGACGTACGCCTCGTTCCCGGCGGCCGCCGACGACCGGGACTTCATCCTCGTCTCGCCGCAGGCCACCGGGACGCCCAGCACGTGGGACGTCATGGCGCCCGCCTCCACTCCCGGATCCGACGCCGCGTTCTGGCTCGAGCTCACGGCGTCCCTCGGCGACGAGTGGTGCGTCGACGACGACCAGCAGTACGCGGCCGGCATGTCGAACGGGTCGGCCGTCGTCTTCGCTATGGCCTGCTCGGGCGACTTCCCGTTCAAGGCCTACGGCGGGGTGTCCGCCACGTTCTACGACGAGGCCGCCTGCGGTGGGGCCCCTCCGACGTCGTTCATCTACTTCCACGGCACCGGCGACGAGGTGGTCCCGTTCGACGGCGGGGAGACCCCGCTCTTCCCCGTCCGCTCGGTCGACGCCGTGATGGCCGACTGGGCGAAGCACGACGGCTGCGACGCGCAGCCACGCACGAGCGAGGTGGCCTCCGACGTGGAGCTGGAGCGGTGGCGCGGCTGCGACGACTCCGCGCGCCTCGAGGCCTACGTGATCGAGGACGGCGGGCACACCTGGCCGGGTGCCGACTTCGAGGTGCCCGTGCTCGGGAAGACCACGTCCTCGATCGACGCGACCGACCTCATCGTCGAGTTCTTCGGGTTGGACGACTGAGGGGCCGGGACGGATCTGGACGAGACGCGGTAGGTCGCGCGGCGACGATGTGCTGGTGCGCCCGTCGCGCGGGACGCCGAGCAGCCGTTACGTTGGAGTACCTCCCCCCGTGCCGACCCCTGGAAGGCCACTGGCCTAGGTGCGGGGGGAGGCCCCGAGCAGCCCCGGCAGGTGGCGCCTGACGTCGTCGAGGGGCTCCGGGTCCCGAGCCACCCGTGAGCGCAGGATGGCGCCCTCCACCGCGCTGATCGCCACGCTGGCGGCGCCCGGATCGCCCGTGGTCTCGGAGAGCAGCTCGTGCAGGCGCTCGAACACCGCCCGGGCGGCTGCGTTCACCACCGGGTCGTCGTCGACCGCCGCGGCCGCGATCGGACAGCCCAGCGCTCCGCCGTGGCGCCGGACCTCCCGCTCCCACCAGTCCAGCAACGCCTCGAGCATCGCGACGGCGGGCTCCGCAGGGGCGGCTGCGGCGCCGTCGGTCATGAGTCCCTCCAGGTGCCGTCCTGCGACCCGGACCGCCTCGGCGACGAGGGCCGGCTTGCCGGCGGGGAAGTGCTGGTAGATCGAGCCGCGCGCCGCGCCGCTGCGCTCCAGGACCTCGGCCACGCCGGTGCCGTGCACCCCGCGCTCGCGCACCAGCGCAATGGTGGCGGTGACGATGCGATCCCTCGCTCCGGTGGCCATCGGTCCACTATAGACCGATCGGTCTATAGTGAGTCATCGTCGATCGAGAGGGTCCGTCATGACGTCGCTGTCAGCCGAGCAGCTGGAGCACCTGAAGCAGCTCACCGGGCTGGAGTTCCTCCGGACCGCCTTCGCGGCCGAGGACAGGCCGCCCTTCATCGGCGACCTCCTCGGTCTCGAGGTCGAGTCGCTGGAGGAGGGGACGGTCATGTTCTCGGTGCCGACCAAGCCCACCTTCGCCAACCCCCTCGGATCCCTGCACGGAGGCATCTGCGCGACCCTGCTCGACTCGGTGATGGGCTGCTCGATCCACTCGACGCTCGAGGCGGGCGTCGGGTACGGGACGCTCGAGCTCAAGGTCAACTACATCCGGACCGTCCCGGTCGACGGCGCACGTCTGGTGGGGACCGGTCGCACCATCCACGTCGGACGCCAGGTGGCCACCGCCGAGGGCTCCATCGTCGACGCCTCCGGTCGGCTCGTCGCCCACGGCACCACGACCTGCATGATCTACCGCTGACCCGCCGAGTCCGGGTCGGCTGCGCCCCGCACCCGGCGCGCCTGCCAAGATGGGGGTGCGTCGGCTCACTTCGGGGTTCGGCGCCCCGCCCCCGTAGCTCAGGGGATAGAGCAACGGTTTCCTAAACCGCAGGTCGCAGGTTCGAATCCTGCCGGGGGCACCCACGGCTTGGCCGGGGTGAACGTGGTGCGGCCGCGGCAGGGAAACGGTTTCCTCAACCGCAGGTCGCAGGTTCGAATCCTGCCGGTGACCCGAAAGGTCCGGGCCGCGCCGGGTCCAAGGTCCCCTTTCGTGCGAGAGCGCCCTACCGGCGCACGCGGAGCTCCATACTGGTCGCGGCCCGCCCCTCTGTCTCGTCCGGAGCACCGATGTCCCTCATGAGCGCTCGCTCGCCTCTTGCCCGCCTCGCCGTCGCGGGCGCCTGCGCCGTCGCCGGTCTGGTGACCGTCACCGCACCCGCGCTCGCCGACGACACCACCGCGACCGACGTCGACGGCTCCGAGGAGTCGACGCCCACCTCCGTCCCCGAGAGCTCCGAGGCTCCCGGCGGCGAGTCCGGCGTCGAGGGGCGCACCACCCCGGAGGCCGGGACGCCGACGTCGGAGGCACGCTCCGAGGCGACGTCGACCGAGGACACGCCTGCCCCGAAGGTCACCGACGAGGCCGATGCGGCCGAGGAGGTCGTGCCGAACTACGGGTCGCGGAAGTTCCGGGTGGGTGTCCGCCTCGCCGACGACAGCGACCTTCCCGCCGGGACCATCACCGAGGGCAGCGTGCTCCGGGTGACGGTGACCAGCCAGGACGGCGCCGACTCCGAGACCTTCGACTGCACCACGATCGCGGTCGGAGACCCGGGGAGCGGCGACAGCCAGTGCGAGGGTGACCTGTTCCGGCCCTACCCCAACCAGCCGGAGCGTCGCGCCGCCGCCCGCGGTGTCGACATCGAGGATCCCGGCCAGCCCTCGACGGACCGGTTGAACTGGTACTACACGACGCCGGGCGCCACGGTCACCGTCCAGCACCTCTCGTCCCCGGGCGGGCTGGCGCCCGAGACGACGACTGCCACCGTGACCCCGTGCGAGGTGAGTGAGACCGACGTGCTCTTCTGCGACGACACCGCCGACGTGTGGTTCGAGCTGGGGGCACCGAGGCCCGTGGAGCCGGTCGACCCGGCCGATCCCTCGAACCCGGCCGATCCCACGGAGGCGACCGACTCGGCACGTCTGCCCGACACCGGCGGCGCGGACCAGGCCCTGCTGGTCCTCGGCCTCGGCATGGTCGCTGCGGGCGGGGTGGCGGTCGCGGCCGGGCGACGACGCCCCGCCGTCGACTGAGCCTGCTGTGCTCGGACCACACGTCTGGCGTTGCCGCGCGCTGCGGCCCGACGGGACGACCGCGTGGTTCGCGTCCGTCGTCGGCGACGCGCGACCGGACGGTTCGACGGTCGAGCGGCCCGTCGAGGAGGCCGAGCGGCTGGTCCAGGGGGAGACGGTGCTGTGCCGGCTCGTCCCGGACGCCGACGGCGCCCCGGCGCACCTGGAGCCCGCTCCGGCGCTGCTGGACCGGATCGGCCCCGTGTGGTTCGTGCAGGTCCACGAGCCCCAGGAACGTGAACCGGCCACGAACCTCGTCGCCTTCACCGGCGGCACGATCGAGCCGGGCACCGTCCTGCAGGGGCGTGTTCCTCGCGACGCGGGCGCGCGCAGTGCCGACCAGGCCGGCGCGGTGCGGTGGTGGCCCCGCACAGGGGAGGTCGACCAGGTCTACGTGGCACCCGCTCGTCGGCGCACCGGGCTCTCGACGGTGCTGCTCGCGGTCGCCGGGACGGTCGCCACGGCCTCGGGCTCGGTGCCGCTCTGGGGCGACGGCCAGCGCACCGCTCTGGGGGAGCGCATGAAGCAGGCGTCGGCGTGGAGCCATCGGTTCGCCGAGCTGGAGCACCTGGTCGCGCCCATGACGCCCTTCGACGAGCGGTAGGGCGGTCCGACGACGTCGACGCGCGGTCGGCCATCGCGCCGACGCGCGCACCGAGCGGAACGGACGTACGCTCACCGCACCACGCTCGCGCAGCTCGGAGGCCCCATGTCACGACCGGACGAAAGCTCCTGGACCGTGGTCGTGTACGAGGTCAGCGGCGTGCGCGAGCAGCAGCGGATCCTCGCCGACTTCCACACCGCGGCGATGAGCGGCGTGGTCGCGCTGGGCACCCACAACGGGTCCAGCGTCTACGTCGTCGTCGAGTGCCGGGGCGCGGGCGACCAGTGGTTGGTCGACGCCGTCGTGCACCAGATCGACCCCGACGCCCGGTGCACCAGCGAGCACCCGCAGCCCGCGGGGCTCGCAGCGGTGGTCGCTCCCGCCGACGGCTGACCGTCCGGAGGGGTGCGCACCCGGAGCACGTGTGACGGTCGACGCGTCGACGATGCCGGGACCGGGTTCCGCGCCGCGTAGGATGTGCCCGTGGTGTCCCTGGTCCGTCGTGCTCGCACGCCTGCGTCGGGACCGCTCCTCGTCCTCCTCGCGTCGGTGCTCACGGCGACCCTCGTGCTCGCCGGCACCACCATGGCGCGTTCCGACGAGCCGGCGGCCCCGCCCGTCGCCGATGGTCCGTGCAGCACTCCCGCGCCCGGCATCATCGGCACGAGCGAGCGCACCATGACCTTCGGTGGCGTCGATCGGCGCTACCTCGTGCACGTGCCCGCCAGCTACGACGGCAGCCGCCCGCTGCCGGTCGTCGTCCTGTTCCACGGTCTCGGACGTGACCCGGAGTCGATGCTGCGCATGACCCGCATGGACCAGCTGGCCGACACCGAGGACGCCGTGGTGGTCGCCCCCCAGGCTCTCGGCAAGGTTCCCGCGTGGCGGTTCCGCGAGGTCGACGGTCGCGAAGGGGCCGACCTGGCCTTCGTCGACGCGCTCCTCGACGACGTCCGCAGCACCACCTGCACCGACGAGTCGCGCACCTACGCCGTCGGCTTCTCCAACGGCGGCGCCCTCACCATGGCGCTCGCGTGCCGCGACGACGACCGCTTCGCCGCGTACGCGTCGGTGGCCGGTCCCTACCGCACACGGGAGTGCGCCGAGGCCCCTGCGCGACCCCTGATCGTCTTCCACGGCATGAAGGACAAGGTCGTCCCGCTCAAGGGGGCGGTCAAGACCAGGATCGGGAGCCTCCCGTCCGCAGTCCTCACGACCGCACGCTGGGCCGAGCAGAACGGGTGTCGGCCGGGCGAACGCACCAAGCTGCCCGGTGGTGTCGTCCACCTCGTCTACACCCCGTGCGCGGGCGGTGACGACGTCGAGGCGTACTTCCTGGGCGCCGGCAAGCACCGCTGGCCCGGTGGTGACGCCCCCGGCGCCACCGTCGACTCGCCCCGCACGGCACCGGCCAAGGGCGACGTGGACGCCACCCAGCTGATCTGGGACTTCGTGCGCACGCACTCCATCGACCAGGAGAAGCCATGACCAAGCCCGTCGTCTCGTGGCTCACCGACATGGACGGCGTCCTCGTGCACGAGGAGCGCGCGATCCCGGGTGCGGCCGACTTCATCGCAGCCCTGCGCACGCAGGAGCGCCCGTTCCTGGTGCTCACCAACAACTCGATCTTCACCCCGCGCGACCTGCGGGCCCGCCTGCACGCCGCCGGTCTCGACATCCCGGAGTCGGCGATCTGGACGTCGGCCCTGGCCACCGCCAAGTTCCTGAGCGAGCAGCGTCCCGAGGGGACCGCCTACGTGATCGGCGAGGCCGGGCTGACGACGGCCCTGCACGACGTCGGCTACGTGATGACCACCCGCGACCCCGAGTACGTGGTGCTGGGCGAGACCCGGACCTACTCCTTCGAGGCGATCACCAAGGCCATCCAGCTCATCGAGAGCGGGGCCCGGTTCATCGCCACGAACCCCGACCCCACCGGACCCTCCCCGTCGGGCAGCCTGCCGGCCACCGGATCGGTCGCGGCGCTCATCACGAAGGCCACCGGCGTGGAGCCCTACTTCGTGGGCAAGCCCAACCCGCTCATGATGCGCACGGCGCTGAACCGCATCGAGGCGCACTCCGAGACCACTGTCATGATCGGTGACCGCATGGACACCGACGTGCTCTCGGGTCTCGAGGCCGGCCTCCGCTCGATCCTGGTGCTCACCGGCTCCACCTCACCGGGCCAGGTCGACCGTTTCCCGTTCCGGCCCACCCGCGTCCTCGACTCGATCGCCGACGTCGTCCCCCTCGTCGCCGAGTTGGCCGACAGCGACGTCTGAGGGCCCTGGGCCCGGTTCCGCTATCCTGGTCCGATCGATCGCCCGACCGGCGTTCGACACCAGTCCACACACGGCGGTACACCACCCGACGTCACGGAGCCAGAACGTGAAGGTCTTTCTCACCGGAGCCAGCGGAGTCATGGGCCGCTCGACGATGACGAGTCTCGTCGATGCAGGACACGACGTCGTCGGTCTCGCCCGGTCCGACCGGGCCGCCTCGGTCGTCGAGGCCCACGGCGGCCGCCCGCACCGCGGCACCGTGTTCGACGCCGACGCGCTCGTGGAGGGCATGCGGGGCTGCGACGTCGTCATCAACTTCGCCGGGCAGATGCCGGTGGGTCTGTCGATGCTGCGCCCCGGCGCGTGGCGGGCCAACGACCGGATCCGGGCGATTGGCTCCCAGCGGGTGGCCCAAGCAGCCCTCTCGGCCGGTGTGCCGCGGCTCGTGCAGCAGAGCCGGTCGTCCATCTACGCCGACGGCGGCGACGACTGGATCGACGAGCAGGCCCCCGTCGAGATCACTCGCGACACCGACACGGTGGCCGAGGCCGAGCAGCACGCCGAGGCGGTCCGCCGGCACGGCGCCGACGTGGTGGTGCTGCGCTTCGGCCAGATCGTCGGCCCCGACCCCAGCTCGCGCTGGATGGTGCGCCGAGCCCGGTCCGGCCGGCCCACCGGCTGGGGCGACCCGCAGTCGTGGGTCCACCTCGTGCACGTCGACGACGTCGGGACCGCAGCGGAGTCGGCCCTCACCGCGCCGGTGGGCACCTACAACGTGGGAGCCGAGCCCTGCCGTCGTGCCGACCTGGCTGAGCAGCTCGCGCTCGCGGGCGGACGCCGCGGCGGGCGCTTCCACCACCGCATCACCCAGAGGGTCGCAGGCGTGCGGCTCGAGACGTTCTCGCGGTCCCAGCGCATCAGCTCGCAGCGCTTCGGCGACCGCGCCGGCTGGCACCCCCTGTTCCCGAAGCTCACCCCGGACTGGCTCGACGGTGTCGGCTGACGACGAGGCGCGGCGCGCAGAGCAGGAGCGTCGGCGCCGGGCCGCCCTGCTGCTCGGGGACCTGCTGCCCGACACCACCCGCGACGAGCGCGACGACGACACGTCCTCACCCCCACGCACGAAGGGCGGGACGCCCGCACCGTCTCGTCGTGACGACGAGCTGATGCGGGACGTCCCGCCCCACCACGGCGGCTAGGCCAGAGGTCAGCCGATCGGACGCTGCAGCGAGTCGCGGATCTCGCGGAGGAGCTGGATGTCCTCGCTGACGCCCTCGGGCTCGGGCTCCTTGCCGCGCGAGAGGCGCTCGTTGATGGTCTTCATGGGCACGACGACGACGAAGTACACGACCGCCGCGGTCAGCACGAAGGTGATGATGGCGGTGATGAACGCCCCGTAGGTGAACACCTGGCCGTTCACCTCGAAGCTGCCGCCTGCCGTGCCGCCGCCGCTGACCAGCCCGATCAGCGGGTTGATGAACGAGCTGGTGAACGCGCTGACGAGTGCGGTGAACGCCGTGCCGATGACCACCGCGACGGCGAGGTCGACGATGTTGCCGCGCAGAAGAAAGTCCTTGAATCCCTGGATCATGGTGTCCCCCTAGGACAGTTGGAAGGGTCGTCCTCGAGCGTAGGGCACGGGGTGCGCGCCTCCGAGCACCATCGCCGCGGCCGCCTCAGGCGGTGCCGGGGGAGACCGCCACGACGCTGAGCTGCGCCTCGAGACCGACACGGGCGAGGGCCAGGGCGGTCTCGCGTGGCGTCTGGACGGCGAGCGTGGCCTCCGCGGCGCCGTCCGGCGCGGGCACGGCAGCGACCTGTGCCGACTCCGCGACGACCGTGGCCCTCGGTCCGTCGTCGCGCGCGGCCACGGCCACGACGTCGACCCGGTCGCCCACCCGCAGTCCCTGGGTGGCGGCTGCGTCGGCCAGGCGGAGCGTGGTCACGACGTGCCCCTCGGGCAGCTGGTCGCTCGTGCCGGACGAGAGCACCCGGGCGTCGGTGAACACCTCGCCGGCGCGCATGGGGCCGCCGACGCGTCGACCGACGAGGGACTCGTCGTCGGTGACGACGCCGGCGGGGGCAGACGTCCGGGGGAGCCGGGCGACGGTGACGTCGGCGTCGGTGAGGGCGTGCCCGCTGGGCAGGTCGGCCGCCGCGACGGGCACCGTGACCGTGTCGCCGGGCTGGCGGATCGCGACCACCGTGAGGAGCACGGCGAGGCCGGTGCATACCGCGGCCAGGAGTCGGCGGTGGTCGAGCAGAACGGAGCGGAGTCGGTCCATCCGTGCAGGCTAGGGAGAGCGGGTCCCCCGCTCCAGCGGCCGTCCACAGCCCCGGCGCGGCTCGCCGGGTGCGGACGACGACGCGGCACGGGGGCCGGGGTCAGGAGGCCCAGGTCAGGAGGAGGAGCCTCCGGTGGACGTCGAGCTGCTCGACGCCGAGCTGCCCGAGGTCGAGCTGCCCGAGGTCGAGCTGGACGTCGAGGTCTTCTCCTTGGCCGCGCCGGAGTCCTTGCTCGCCGAGGAGCTCGAGGTCTCCGACGAGGTCGTCGTCCCGCGGCTGTCGTTGCGGTAGAACCCGGAGCCCTTGAACACCACGCCCACCGCGTTGAACACCTTGCGGAGCCGGCCCTGGCAGGCAGGGCACTCGGTCAGCGCGTCGTCGGTGAACGACTGGTGCACCTCGAGCGCTTCACCGCAGTCGGTGCACTGGTACTGGTAGGTCGGCACGGGTCTTCTCTCCTGACGTCATGCCGGCGCTCGGGTGCTGAGCCGGCAGGAACTCCTGACGGGCAAAGGGTACAGTTCGGTGCATCGTGACCGACCCCGACTCAGCCGGAATGACCGCATGACCGAGCTTCTGCTGCTGGGCCTGTCGTTCCTGCTGATGCTTGCCTGCGGCGTCTTCGTGGCCGCCGAGTTCTCGTTCGTGACCGTCGACCGCGCCACGGTCGAGCGCGACGCGGAGCAGGGCGACGCCGGAGCGGTCGGCACCCTCAAGGCGCTGCGCACGCTCTCGACCCAGCTGAGCAGCGCACAGCTCGGCATCACGATCACCAACCTGGCGATCGGCTTCCTCGCCGAGCCCGCGATCGGCCGGCTCGTCCGGGGGCCTCTGGAGGACGTCGGCGTCACCGGCGGTGCCCAGAGCGCCGTGTCGTACGCGATCGCCCTGTTCGTCAGCACCGTCGTGACGATGCTCGTGGGCGAGCTGATCCCCAAGAACCTCGCCCTCGCGCTCCCGCAGCGCACTGCGGCAGCGACCCAGCTGCCGCAGCGGCTGTTCACCATGGTCATGGCCTGGCCGATCCGCTTCCTCAACGGCACCGCCAACCGCACGCTGCGTGCGCTCGGGGTCGAGCCGCAGGAGGAGCTGAGGTCGGCGCGCTCGCCGCTCGAGCTGCGCTCGCTCGTGCTCCGGTCGGCGCGCGAGGGCGCGATCGACGACGAGACCGCCGACCTGGTGGCGCGCAGCATCGCCTTCGGTGACCGCACCGCCGCGGACGTGCGCACCCCGCGCGTGCGCGTGCACTTCCTGGAGGCGCGCGACACGGCCCTCGACGTGATCGAGGCCGCCCGGCAGACGGGTCACTCCCGCTTCCCCGTCACTGGGCGCTCGCCCGACGACGTGATCGGCATCGTCCACGTGAAGCAGGCGGTGGGCGTCGACCCCGACCGCCGCAGGAGCGTGCGCCTCTCCGACCTGGCCGGCCCGGTGACGACCGTGCCCGACAGCCTCGAGCTCGACCCGCTCCTGGTGCTCCTGCGCGACCAGGGCATGCAGATGGCCGTGGTCGTCGACGAGTTCGGCGGCACCGACGGCATCGTCACGCTGGAGGACCTGGTCGAGGAGATCGTCGGCGAGGTCCTCGACGAGCACGACCGCCTGTCGTCGCCCAGCCGCCACCGCCAGGACGGCACGTGGTCCCTGTCGGGCCTGCTGCGGCCCGACGAGGTGCTCGAGCAGACCGGCGTGGCGCTCCCCGAGAGCGAGGACTACGAGACCGTGGCCGGTCTCCTGCACGCCGAGCTGGGCCGGCTCGGCGTCCGGGGCGACGTGGTCCGGCTCCAGGTCGACCCCACGCCCGACGACGACGAGGACGACCCGGAGCCGCTGCCCGTCTCGCTCACCATCGACCGGATGGACGGGCGACGGATCGACCGGGTGACGTTGACGATCGAGCGGCCCACGGACGGCGAGGAGGTCGACCATGGGTGACTGGTTCGGCATCGGCCTCACGCTCGTGCTGCTGGCGCTCAACGCCCTGTTCGTGGCGGCGGAGTTCGCCCTCATCTCGGTGCGACGCACCCAGCTGGAGCCGCTGGCCCAGGCCGGTTCGCGCAGTGCCAAGCTCGCCCTCAAGGCCATGGAGAACGTCACCCTCGCCATGGCGGCCGCCCAGCTGGGCATCACCATCTGCTCGCTCGGGCTCGGCGCCATCAGCGAGCCGGCGCTCGCCCACCTGATGGAGCCGGCGTTCGAGGCCGCGAACGTCCCCGAGCGGTTGGTGCACCCCATCTCGTTCGTCATCGCGCTGTCGATCATCGTCTTCCTGCACGTCGTCTTCGGCGAGATGGTGCCCAAGAACCTCGCGCTGGTGAAGCCCGACCGCGCCTCGCTCGTGCTCGGTCCGTTCATGCTGGTGGTCATCGCGATCCTCAAGCCGCTGGTCGTCTCGCTCAACGGCATCGCCAACCTCTCGGTCCGCCTGCTCGGCGTGCAGCCGGTCGACGAGGTGTCGTCCACGTACACCCACGACGAGGTGGCCGGGCTCGTCGAGGAGTCCCGTCGCGAGGGGCTGCTCGACGACGACGAGTACGGCCTCGTGCAGGGCGCGCTGGAGTTCCACGACGGTCGGGTCGACCAGGTGCTGCTGCCGCGCGAGAGCCTCATGACCATCGCGCCGTCCGCCACGCCCGCCGACGTCGAGCAGGCGTGCGCGAGCACCGGCTTCTCCCGTTTCCCCGTCACCGACGCCGGTGGGGACCTCACCGGGTACCTGCACATCAAGGACGTGCTGGAGACCGACGAGACCGCCCGGAACGAGCCGATCGCCGACAAGTGGCTGCGGCCGCTGTCCACGGTGGGGGTGGGCTCGGGGCTCTACGAGGCGCTGCGGGTGATGCAGGCCAAGGGTTCGCACATGGCGCGGGTGGCCGACGAGTCGGGCGCCGTGCTGGGCGTGATCATGCTCGAGGACGTGCTGGAGGAGCTCGTCGGCGAGATCCGCGACGCCGAGCGGCTCGAGGTCTGACCGTGGATCCCCGCCTCAGCTTCGTGACCCTGGCCGTGCCCGACCTCGACGCGGTGCGCCGCTTCTACGTCGACGGCCTCGGCTGGCCCGTCGAGCTGGAGGCGGACGGCGAGGTGATCATGATCCGCGTGGCCGACAAGGTCGTGCTGTCGCTGTGGTCCGAGGCCGGCTTCGAGGCAGAGGTCGGACCGATCCGCCGTGGTGAGGGCGTCGCGCCGATCACGCTGGCGCACAACGTCGCCACGCCCGAGGAGGTCGACGCCGTGCTGGCGGCCGCCCGTGACGCCGGTGCCGTGCACGTGGCGGCGGGGGAGCACCGCGAGTGGGGCGGGTACTCGGGCTACTTCGCCGACCCGGCCGGCTTCCGCTGGGAGGTCGCACACAACCCGGGACCGATCGGGCAGGCCGTGCTCTGAGCCGTGTCCTGCTCGGTGCCGGGTGCTCGGGCTCGGTCTCGGGTCTCACGGGACCCGGAAGACCCCGTTCTCGGTGACGACCACGTCGACCGGCACGTCGTGGTCCTCGTGCGGCACCTGCGGCACCAGCTCGTCGGCGTGCACGAGCGCGACAAGGAGGGGGCGCCGCGGGCCGGACAGCGACGCGAGCGCGCGGTCGTAGTACCCGGCGCCGCGCCCCAGGCGACGTCCGCGGTGGTCGGCGGCGAGGGCCGGCAGGACGACCACGTCGACCCCGTCGAGCGCCCCCGCGCCGAGGTCGGCGCCCACCGGCTCGTCGACGCCGAGGCGGGACCTGCGCGTGGGCGCGGTCGGGTCGTGCTCGACCCAGGCGAGCGTCCCGTCGTCGTGGGTGACGGGCAGCAGGACGGTGATGCCCCGCGCCACGAGTCCGTCGAGCAGGACCGCGGTCCCGGGCTCGTCGGCCATGGAGCGGTAGGCCGCCACGCGGCCGGAGCGGGCGATCGAGGGCAGTGCCAGCAGGTGCGCGGCGAGCGCCTCCTCGACGACGGCCCGCTGCTCGGGGGTCCGACGACGGCGCGACTCCAGCAGCGGGCGGCGCGCGGCATGCTTCGCCTCTGCGATCGACCGGCCCATGTGACTAGCCTAGGCGGGTGGACGGACTGGAGCTGGCGCGCACGAAGATGGAACGGGCCGACGTGGCCGCACCGGCGATCGAGGTCTTCAGCGACTTCTACCGCCAGCTCGAGGGAGGGGCGACGGGACTCGTGCGGGAGGCCGACGTCGACCCGCTCGTCGACGTCGACCGTGCCGCCGACGTCGGCTTCGACGCCCGGGCGCAGCGCGACGCCGCCGCCGTCACGGCGGTCATCAAGCTCAACGGCGGGCTCGGCACGTCGATGGGCATGGACCGTGCCAAGACCCTCCTGCCCGTGCGGGCCGACCTCACCTTCCTCGACGTCATCGCCCGCCAGGTCCAGCAGGTGCGCCGCGACCACGACGTGTCCCTCCCGCTGCTGTTCATGCACAGCTTCCGGACCCGAGACGACTCCCTCGCGGCGCTCGCCGCCCACGACGGGCTCGAGGTCGACGGGCTGCCGCTGGACTTCCTGCAGAACCGTGAGCCCAAGCTGCGTGCCGACGACCTCACCCCGGTCACCTGGGACGCGGACCCCTCGCTCGAGTGGTGCCCGCCCGGGCACGGCGACCTGTACACGGCGCTGCTGGTCTCGGGCGTCCTGGAGCGTCTGGTCGAGGCCGGGTACCGCTACGCCACCGTCTCCAACGCCGACAACCTCGGCGCCGCGCCCGACCCGGCGATGATGGCGTGGTTCGCCTCCACCGGCGCCCCGTACGCGGCCGAGGTGTGCCGGCGCACCCCCGCCGACGTCAAGGGCGGCCACCTCGTGGTCCGCCGGTCCGACGGACGGCTGGTGCTGCGCGAGACCGCCCAGACGGCCGACGAGGACGCCGAGAGGGCTGCCGACCTGACGGTGCATCCGTTCTTCCACACCAACAACCTCTGGTTCGACCTCCCGCGCCTGCTCGAGACGCTCCGCTCGAGCAACGGCGTGCTGGGGCTGCCGCTGATCCGCAACGAGAAGACCGTCGACCCCACCGATCCCACCTCGCCGAAGGTGGTGCAGATCGAGTCGGCGATGGGCGCGGCCGTGGAGGTCTTCGACGGGGCCACGGCCATCGAGGTCGACCGGTCGCGCTTCCTGCCCGTCAAGACCACCAACGACCTCCTGCTGCTGCGCTCGGACGTGTACGGCCTCGGCGACGACGCCCGCCTCCGGGCCACGGTCAACCCGCGCCCGCTCGTGGACCTCGACCGTCGGTTCTTCACGACGATCGCCGACTTCGACGCCCGGGTGCCGCACGTCCCGTCGCTGTCGGGCGCGTCGTCGTTGACGGTGCGCGGCGACTGGCGGTTCGAGCGCGACGTGGTCGTGGTCGGTGACGCCCGGCTCGACGACGACGGCACGGCCCGCAGCGTTCCGGCGGGCACCCGGTTAGGCTGACGCGCATGTCGTCCGACGTGGGGAACGAGACCGGTCAGCAGACCGGTGACGCCGCTCCCGTCCGTGGACCCCGCCCCCGGGTGCGTCCGGAGAGCGTGCCCGACGGGTTCCTGACCGTCGAGGACCACCTCGAGCAGATCCTGCGGGGCATCGGACCGCTCGAGCCGTACGACCAGCCGGTGGTCGAGTCGCTCGGCCTGCCGCTGCACTCCGACGTGCGCGCCCCGATCTCCCTGCCGCGCTTCGACAACTCCGCGATGGACGGCTACGCCCTGCGCGCGGAGGACCTCGCCGAGGCGAGCACGGCCCAGCCGGTCGAGCTCCCCGTGGTGGGCGACATCCACGCCGGGACCGCGCGTCCGTTCGCCATCTCCCCGGGCACCGCGGTCAAGATCATGACGGGCGCCCCGGTGCCGCGCGGCGCCGACACCGTCGTCCCGTTCGAGGACGCCGACCGCGGGAACGCCCGCGTGCGGTTCACCTCGGCCCCCCGCGTCGGTGCCCACGTGCGCCGCGCGGGCGACGACGTGAGCGAGGGCGACCTGGTGCTCCCCGCGGGCAGCGTGGTCGGTCCGCGCGAGGCCGGGCTGCTGGCGTCGCTGGGTCTCGGCCGCGTGGCCGCACGACCCCGGCCCCGCGTGGTGGTGCTGTCGACGGGCAACGAGCTGCGCGAGCCCGGTGCCCACCTCGACTACGACTCGATCTTCGACGGCAACAGCTACATGCTGGCCGCAGCGGTCCGCGCGGCCGGTGCGATCGCCTACCGCGTCGGCGCCGTGGGCGACGACCCCCGCACGTTCCGGCGCACGCTGTCGGACCAGCTGGTGCGCGCCGACCTCGTCGTGACGAGCGGTGGCATCAGCGAGGGCGAGAAGGACGTCGTCAAGGAGACCCTCTCGGCGCTCGGCACCGTCTCCTTCCCCAAGGTCGCGATGCAGCCCGGCAAGCCCCAGGGCTTCGGCACGATCTTCGACGAGCAGACGCCGATCATCACGCTGCCCGGCAACCCCGTCTCGGCCTACGTGTCGTTCGAGGTGTTCGTGCTGCCCGCGATCCGGCGGCTCATGGGTCTCACGCCGTACCGGCGGCCCATGGTGCACGCGGTGCTCACGCAGGACGTGGTGTCGTCCCCGGGGCGCCGCCAGTACGTGCGCGGCGTCTTCGAGGTCACGCACCGCGGCGCCAAGGTGACACCGCTCGGCGGCCACGGGTCGCACCTGCTCGGGTCGTTGGCGCACGCCAACGCGCTCATCGTGGTGGGGGAGGACGAGACGGCGCTCAACCTCGGCGACACCGTGCGCACCCTCGTGCTCGACAGGCCCTTCTGACGTGGGCGCGGTCGGCCCCGGCGGGGCTTCCCCTCGACGGGGCTCGGCAGGACCCGGGCCGCGGGCGGAGAGCCGGCCGAGCCTGACGCACGTCGACGAGACGGGGGCTGCGCGCATGGTCGACGTCGGCGACAAGGACGTCACGCGGCGCACCGCGACCGCCCAGGGCCGGGTCGAGGTCTCGCCCGAGGTGGTCGCGCTGCTGCGCGGCGAGGGCGTGCCGAAGGGTGACGCCCTCGGCGTCGCGCGGGTCGCGGGGATCATGGCGGCCAAGCGGACGCCCGACCTCGTGCCGCTCTGCCACCCGTTGGCCATCAGCGGTGTCGACGTGTCCCTCACCGTGGCCGACGACGCCGTCGAGATCAGCGCCAGCGTGCGCACCACCGACCGCACGGGCGTGGAGATGGAGGCGCTGACCGCTGTCGCCGTCGCGGCCCTCACGGTCGTCGACATGGTCAAGGCCGTCGACAAGCACGCGCGCATCACCGACGTCGAGGTCGTGGCCAAGTCCGGCGGTCGCAGCGGCGACTGGAGCACGTCGTGACCTCGGTCCCCGAGCCCGTCGAGGGGCGCCGTGCCGCGGTCGTCGTCGCCTCCAACCGCGCGTCCGCCGGGGTCTACGAGGACCAGACGGGTCCGATGCTCGTCGAGGCGCTGCGAGATTGGGGCTTCGACACCGACGACGCCGCCGTGGTGCCTGACGGCGAGCCCGTGGCCGACGCGATCTCGGCGGCGCTGGCAGCCGGTGCGGCGGTTGTCCTCACCACCGGAGGCACCGGCATCAGCCCCACCGACCGGACCCCCGACGTCACCCGCCCCCTGCTCGACCGCGAGCTCCCGGGTCTTGCCGAGGCACTGCGGGCGGCCGGGGTCGCCAAGGGCGTCCCCACGGCCGTGCTGTCGCGTGGCCTCGCCGGCGTGGCCGGCAGCACGCTCGTCGTGAACCTGCCCGGGTCCCGCGGAGGCGTGAAGGACGCGATCGAGGTCCTGGCCCCCGTGGTCGGACACGCGGTCGACCAGCTCGCGGGCGTCGACCACGGCGGTCCCGACCACCCGCAGGCCCACACGTGAGGGTCCGGACGTGAAGGGGTGGCCGGTCGAGCTGTCGCACGGCGACGTCGGCGTCCGACCGCTCAAGCGGTCCGACGCGGGCACCTGGGCGCGGCTGAGGCGCGCCGACGTGGCGTGGCTTGCGCCCTGGGAGGCCACCCTCCCGCCCGGCGGAGGCTCGGCGCCGATGTCCTACCGGGCGATGATCGGCGCTCAGCGCCGTCGGGCCCGACAGGGCAAGGCCATGCCGTTCGCCGTGACCTGGCAGGGCGAGATGGTCGGCCAGGTCACCGTCAACGGCATCGCGTGGGCGTCGGCGCGCTGGGGCAGCATCGGGTACTGGATCTCGCGGCGGCACGCGGGCCACGGCATCACCCCGGTGGCGGTGGCGCTCGTGGCCGACCACCTGCTCGACACCGTGGGTCTGCACCGTGTCGAGATCTCGGTACGGCCCGAGAACACCGCGAGCCTGCGCGTCGTGGAGAAGCTCGGGCTCGACGAGGTGGGGCTCGCTCGGGAATACCTGCACATCGACGGCGCGTGGCGTGACCACCGGATCTTCCAGGCGCTGGCCGACGACCGCCCGGGGCGGCTCCTGGCCCGCGTGACGGGCACGGACGACGCCCGCGAGCCGGTCACCTGAGTCACACCCGTCACAATCTTCACGCGACACACGGTGTGACCTGCGCCGATTCGTTCGGCGTCCGCCCTACCGTTGCGGCGTGGGTGCCAATGGACTGATCGTCGCGTTCGTCGTCGCGGTGTGGGCGGCGTACTTCGTGCCGCTCGTCCTGCGTCGGTACGACGAGGCCAGCTCCTCGGAGTCCCTCGAGTCGCTGAGCCCCCTGAGTCGGGTCGTCTCCAGGCGGCGCGAGGCCGCACAGCCCGAGGAGGCCGATCCCGTGGACGAGATCGTCGACGAGCCCGCCGTCCAGGCCGAGACGCGTGAGGTGACCCGGTCGTCGGTGCCGTCCGCCGCCCCGACGTCTGCCGTCTCCGCGCCGACGCGTCGGGCCGCGATCGTGGCCGCCCGCCGTCGCCGTCGGACGCTGCTGACCCTGCTCACCTCGCTCGTGCTCGTCGGCGGCCTGGCCGCCTTCTCGGTCGTCTCCCCGGTCTGGGTGGGTCTGCCCGCCCTGCTGGTCGTCGCCTGGCTCGTGGCCTGTCGCGTGCAGGTGCGTGCCGAGCGTGGCATCAGCCGTCCCCGTCGCGAGCGCGCCTCACTCGCCTCGCGACTGCCCTCCCTCAAGCGTGCGGCCCAGTCGGCGGCGTCCGACGTCGCCACGCGCTCGTCGCGCCGCGCCACTCCCGAGCGCACCGCCGACGACGAGCACACGATCGTGGTCTCCGGCCAGTTCGAGGACGTCGAGCCCGACCGCAAGCACGTCATGCAGCGCACGGAGCTCCCGGCCGACGCGCTGGAGGAGAAGCTGCAGATCGCGGTGCCGTCGGTGTCCACGTCGGGCACGCCGCTGTGGGACCCGCTCCCGGTCACGCTGCCCACGTACGTGACCAAGCCGCGCGTCGGCCGCACGGTCCGCACCATCGACTTCGACGCTCCGGGTACCTGGACGTCGGGGCACGTGGAGGGCGAGGACGTCGAGCTCCCGGGTCGCCCGGCGGCCGGCGAGACGGTCGCCGAGCAGCCGCGGCGGGCGTCCGGCCAGTAGGTCCCGGTGGTCGCCGGGTCGGTGCGGAAGCGCCCGGACCTGGTGCTAACCTGGATCGTCCTGGGGCATTGGCGCAGTTGGTAGCGCGCTTCGTTCGCATCGAAGAGGTCAGGAGTTCGAATCTCCTATGCTCCACTCGGATGAGACAAGGCCCCCGTCACTCGTGACGGGGGCCTTGTTCGTTTCTGTGGGGGCCTTGTCTCATCCGAATCGGGACTGGTGATTCGGGGACGACCGAGCGCCAGCGAGGGAGGGAGTCTCCTATGCTCCACTTCTCTCTCGTTCGAATCGAATCCGGTGATCCGGGGACGACCGAGCGCCAGCGAGGGGCGCGCCGCGAGGGGAGCCTCCAGCCATCCGCTCCGCTGACGAGCAGGGCTCACTCGCCGACGTCGTCGTCCACGTCGACCCCGTCGCGGTCCGCCCACTCCAGCAACGGGGCGAGGTCGAAGACGGCGTCGTCGATCCCGGCGTGCAGGTCCCCGAGCCGGGCGAAGCGGGGCGGCACGGTCTCGAGGGTGAAGTCGCGCGGGTCGACGTCCGGCACCTCGTCCCAGGTGATCGGGGTCGAGACCCGACCGTCGGGCACGCCGCGCACGGAGTAGGCCGCGGCGATCGTGTGGTCGCGGGCGTTCTGGTTGTAGTCGATGAACACCTGCGACGGGTCGCGGTCCTTGCGCCACCAGGTCGTGGTGGCCTCGTCCGTGCGGCGCTCCACCTCGCGCGCGAACGCGAGGGCGGCCCGGCGGACCTCGGTGAAGCCGTGCTCGGGCGGTATCCGGACGTACACGTGCAGGCCGGAGCCACCGGAGGTCTTCGGGAAGCCGACGGCGCCCAGCTCGTCGAGCACCTCGTGGGCCACGGCGGCGACACGCTGCACCGTAGCGAAGTCGCAGTCCGGCCCCGGGTCCAGGTCGATCCGCCACTCGTCGGGCTTCTCCGGGTCTGCGCGTCGGCTGTTCCAGGGGTGGAACTCCACGGTGGACATCTGTACGGCCCACACCACGGCCGCGAGCTCGGTGACGCACAGCTCGTCGGCGGTCCGGTCGTAGCGCGGGAAGGTCAGGCGCACCGTCTCCAGCCACGGGGGTGCCCCGTGCGGGACGCGCTTCTGGTGCACCTTGTCGCCCGCGAGGCCCTTCGGGAAGCGGTGCAGCATGCACGGTCGCTCGAACAGCGCGTTGACGATGCCGTCGCCGACGGCGAGGTAGTACTCGACGAGGTCGAGCTTGGTCCATCCTCGTTCCGGGAAGTACACGCGGTCGGGGTTGGAGACGCGCACGAGCCGGTCGTCGACCTCGATCTCGACCGCGTCAGTCACTCGCTCAGCCTGTCACTGCGCCGCGTCCGCTGCCACTGGTGGCGAACCGCCGGTCGGGGAGGGGCCCGGAGTCAGCCGAGAGCCGGGCCGGCCGGCTCGGTCGGCAGGAGCCGCTCGACGGTCTCGGCCACGTAGGCGTCGAGGTCGGCGTCGTCGACGAGGCCGGGCAGGGTGAGAGCGTCCACCACCAACCAGTTGAGGGCCTGGTAGAGCAGTCGCACGGTGACGGCGTCGCCCGGCATGTGCCACTGCTCGTGGGTGCTGATGTTGCTCAGCAGGTCGGCCCGGACACGGTCGGTCAGCACGTCGCGGACGCCCTCGCGCCGGGTGGCCTCGAGCCGGAGCTCGAGCAGCGCGAGGAAGCCGGTGCGGTAGTCGACGATCCGGCGCACGGTGTCGACCATGAGCCGGACCAGCAGGTCGCGGTCGCGGGGAGCGTCGGCGGGCACGACCACCTGGCTCGCGCCGTCGAGGAGCCGCTCGTAGACGCGCTCCCCGGCCTGGGTGAGCAGGTCGTCGCGGTTGCGGAAGTAGTTCGACGCCGTCCCGGCCGGAGCGTCGGCGCCGGCGTCGACCGCTCGGAACGTCAGGCCACGTGCTCCCTCGGCAGCGAGTGTCTCGATCGCGGTGTCGAGGAGCGCGACCCGTCGGGCGGGGTTGGATCGTGCCACGTGAGACCACTCCATCCGTAGTGTTACAGTCGAACCACTACGCCCATAGTACTCAGGAGGATCGCATGCGGAGGCTCGTCTACTACGTCGGCACGTCGCTCGACGGCTACATCGCCGGACCCGAGCACGAGGTCGACCTCTTCGCCCCGTCGGAGGAGCTGCTCGCGTGGATCCGTGAGCACTACCCCGAGACCCTGCCGCACGCGTACCGCGAGGCGATGGGGATCGCCGACGAGCCGAACCGGCACTTCGACACCCTGCTGATGGGGCTCGGGACCTACCAGCCGGCCCTGGACGTGGGCATCACGCAGCCCTACCGGCACCTGCGCGAGGTCGTGGTCTCCTCGACCCTCGAGGCACCCGACCCCGCCCTCGAGGTCGTCCGGGACGACGTCGTCGGGCGGGTCCAGGAGCTGAAGTCGCAGGACGGGCTGGACATCTGGCTGTGCGGGGGTGGGCGGCTCGCCGGGAGCCTGCTGTCGGAGATCGACGCGATCATCCTCAAGCGGTACCCGGTGGTCGCCGGGTCCGGGCGGCCCGTGATCGACGGATCCTTCCGGCCCACGGCCTTCCACCCCACCGACTCCGTCGCGTTCGACGACGGGGCGCTCGTCACCTGGTTCGAGCGGCGGGCCTGACGGCGGTCAGCGCCGGCGTCGCAGCCACCCGACCAGGCGCCACAGCAGCCATCCCAGCAGCGCGACGCCGAGCCAGGGGAGCACGGCTCCGAACGCCTCGACGGTCGCGTTGACGACGGCGACCAACGCGTTCCAGCCCGACTGCAGGCCGCCGACGAACCCGCCGGGGTCGACCGACTCGGCGCCGTCGCGGGCGACGAGCTCGACCGACAGCGTCGAGAGGTCGACCTGCTCGCGCACTGCGCGCCGCTGGCCCTGGAGCGACTCCAGATCGGCCTGCCGCTCCGACAGCGCCCGTTCGACGGCCAGCAGTGCCTCCGCGTCGTCGGCGTCGGTGAGGATCTCGAGCAGGCGATCGACCGACGTGGTGAGGCTGCGGATGCGGGCGTCGAGATCGGCCACCCGGTCGGTCACGTCCTCCCGCGCGACGTCGACCCCGGTGACGGTGCCATAGGTGCGCAGCTGCGCTACCGTGCGGTCGACGGCGTCGGCGGGAACCCTCACGACGAGGGAGGCCGACGTCACCCTCGCGCGCTCGCCGGACCCGTCACTCGCGTACTCGGACCGCTGGTCGATGCGCCCTCCGGCTCGATCGACCCAGGCGGCCAGGGCGTCCGCGACCTGGGCCGGCGCCGAGACACGCACGGTGGCGCTGCCGGTCGTGACGACCTGGCGCTCGGACGGCTCGACGTCCGGCAGCTCCTGCGTCGCGGCGTCGCCGGGCTCCGCCTCGGCGCGGAGCGCTCCTGCTGCCTGCTCGGGCTGCTGGGGTGCGGCGGCGACGTCGGCGCTGCTGTCGGCGCCGGCC
>NZ_JANLGG010000022.1:0-67542 GCF_024655735.1 Aeromicrobium sp. 50.2.37 | reverse complement strand
TGGTCGAGTAGCGGGCACGCGCGAGGGACGAGCGTCGTGGCTGCGTATCGAGACCTTGGGGTGGTGATCTCGATACGCACCCACGTGCTCGCTGGCGCTCGCCGTCGGCGCTACTCGACCACCGGAAGGCGTGGGGCCGCGCGCCACTCGTCGGCGAGGAGGGCGTAGCCGAGGGTGTCGACCCAGCCGAGGTCGCGGTGGAGACTGTCCCGGACGCCGTGCAGCTCGCGGCGCATCCCGACGCGCTCCATGAGGCGCCACGACGGCTCGTTGAGGGCGAAGCACTCCGCCCTGACCCGGCGCACGTCGAGGTCCTCGAAGCAGATCCGCAGCAGCTCCTCCACCGCCTCCGTCATGAGGCCGCGACCGTGGTGGACCGGCGACAGCACCCAGGCGAGCACCGCGACGGAACCCCGAGCCTGCTCACGGACGTCGCGCTGGGCCCACGCGTCCTCCACCACCAGCATCATGTCGCCGACGACGGCGCCCGAGACCTCGACGGCCAGCGAGTGCGCGAGGTCCTGCTCGGTGAAGTGGGAGGCCATCACCTCCTCGCGCGAGCGGGCCGGGCGGCCGAGCCAGCGGCCGACGTCGGGGTCGCTCCGGTAGGCGTGGACCGCGTCGACGTCGTCGACGGTCAGGGGTCGTAGCGTCAGGCGCGAGGTGCGACGGGGCCACACCAGGTCGGTGAGGCCAGGACGCAGGTTCTCGTCGTCGGGCACTCAGCGATCGTAGGGGTAGAACCCGTGGCCGGACTTCTTGCCGAGCAGGCCCGCGTCGACCATGCGGTCCAGGACCGGGGGCGGGGAGTACAGGGGCTCCTTGAACTCCTCGTACATCGAGACGCCGATGGCGCGCACGGTGTCGAGGCCGATCAGGTCGGCCAGGGCCAGCGGGCCCATCGGGTGCCCGCACCCGAGCACCATGCCGGAGTCGATGTCGGCCGCCGAGGCGTACCCCGCCTCGTACATGCGGATCGCCGACAGCAGGTACGGCACGAGCAGGCTGTTGACCACGAAGCCGGCTCGGTCGGTGGCCTCGATCGGCTCCTTGCCGAGCGTCTCGGAGACGAACGACTGCATGCGCTGCAGCGTCTCGGGGCTCGTGGTGAGCGACGGGATGAGCTCGACCAGCTTCATCACCGGGGCGGGGTTGAAGAAGTGCACGCCCATGACGCGGTCGGCGCGACCCGACACGGCGCCGAGCTTGACGATCGGGATGGACGACGTGTTCGACGCAAGAACGGCGTCGTCGGACTCCAGCAGGGAGCCGAGCGTGCGGAACAGCTCGAGCTTCGTCTGCTCGTCCTCGCTGGCGGCCTCGACCACCAGGTCGCGGTCGGCCAGCGCCTCCAGGTCGGCCGTGAACGTGATGTGCTCGAGGGTCTCCGCGACGTCCTCGGACGTCATCTTGCCGCGCTTCTCGGCCCGGCGCAGCGAGCCCTCGACCCGCTCCGCGGCACGCTTGGCGGCGTCGTCGTCCACCTCCACCGTGACCACGGACAGACCCGCGCGGGCACCGACCTCCGTGATGCCGGACCCCATGAGTCCGCCCCCGACGACACCCAGTCGCGCGATCGTCATCGTCTCTTCCTCACCCTCGATTGCTCGGACGTCCAACGATCTCCAGCGTACGGGACGCCACCGTGCGAACGTGAGGCGACCCTCAGGTGTGATCCGGACGCGTGGTGCGGCCGGACGAGCGGGGTCGACGTGGTGGGATAGGGCCATGCGTGCACGTCGTGGGGCCCTGCTGGCCCCCATCCTGGCCGTCGCGGTGCTGACGGTGGGCTGCAGCGGCGACGACCCCGAACCCGCCACGAAGCCGACGGTGACCGCGTCGCCCACGGCCAGCGGCCTGCCGGCGGGGACACCCGTGCCCGAGCTGCTCTCCGGCGTCCGGTGCAACCCCGACGACGACGGCGTCTGGGCAGCGGTCGGCACGGTCTCCAACCCCACCAAGAACCCGGTCAGCTACCAGGTGAGCGCCCAGGTGGGTCCGGCCGACGGTGCGGGACCGGCCACCACCCGCCGGCTGGTCGACGTCGCCGCCGGGACGAAGGTGCGGTTCGCGCTGGACGAGATCCCCACGTCGTCGCCGGACGGCCCGTGCCACCTGCAGCTGCTCGCCCTCCAGCCCGACTGACCCCGGACACGGCACGAGGGGCCGACCGCGTGCGGCCGACCCCTCGTGCTCGGGCTGCGTCAGGAGCGGGCGATGCTCACCATGTCCTCACGCGGTACGACCTTCACGCGCTCACGCTCGTGCTCGTGGGCCTCGCCGAGGCCCATCTCGTGGGCGTCGAGCTTCTCCCAGCCCTCCCACGTCGTGTACTCCAGGCCGCGTGAGTCGAGGTAGGCGTCCACGGACTGGGGCTCCGGCTGCGCCGCCTGGGCGAGCGTGGGAGCGTCCTCGAGCAGCATCGAGATCGTCTGGGCCGCGTCGGACTTGGTGTGGCCGATGAGGCCGACCGGTCCGCGCTTGATCCAGCCGGTGACGTAGGCACCGGGCAGGGCGGAGCCGTCGATCTCCACGACCCGGCCGCCGTCGTTGGGCACGACGCCGGCGGTGATGTCGAAGGGCAGGCCGGGCAGGTTGTCGGAGTAGTAGCCGACGGCCCGGTAGACGGCCTGGACCGGCCAGTCCACGAGCTCGCCCGTGCCGCGGACGTTGCCCGTGCCGTCGAGCTCGGTGACCTCGGTGCGCAGGCCGGTGACCTTGCCGTCCTCGCCCAGGATCTCGACGGGGTTCTGGCAGAAGTGGATGTGGATGCGGTGCGGGGCGCCGGTGGGCTCCTTGGCCAGGTAGTTCTGCAGCACGTCGACGACGAGCTTCTGGCTCTTCGCGGCCCGGATCGCCTCGAGCGAGCCCTCGTCGAGCTCGAAGCCCTCGGGGTGGACGATGACGTCGATGGTCGGGGAGTGGCTGAGCTCGCGCAGCTCCATGGGCGTGAACTTGACCTGCGCGGGACCGCGGCGCGCGAACACGTGCACGTCCTTCGTGACGTTCTTCTTCAGGCCCTCGTAGACGTTGTCGGGAATCTCGGTGACGAGCAGCTCCTCGGCGGTCTTGGCCAGGATGCGCGAGACGTCGAGGCCGACGTTGCCGACGCCGAGCACCGCGACGGACTCCTGGTGCGGCTGGAAGGGCCACTCGCGGTCGACGTCGGGGTGCCCGTCGTACCAGTACACGAAGTCGGCGGCACCGTGCGAGCCGTCGAGGTCGATGCCCGGGATGTCGAGGTCGCGGTCGCGGCGCGCGCCGGTCGCGAACACGACGGCGTCGTAGAACTGCCGCAGGTCGTCGAGCTTGAGGTCGTCGCCGAACGCGACGTTGCCGAAGAAGCGGATGTCGTCGTTGGCCATGACGCGCTTGAGCGCCTTGACGATCTCCTTGATGCGCGGGTGGTCCGGCGCGACGCCGTAGCGGATCAGGCCGAAGGGCGTGGGGTCGCGCTCGAGGAGGTCGACGCTCGCGCCCTCGAAGGGTGCGGGGACCTCGGACTTGGTGAGGATGTCGGCGGCGTAGACGCCGGCGGGGCCGGCGCCGACGATCGCGACCCTGAGCTTCCTGCTCATCAGTGTGACTCCTGGGGGCTTGCGGGCACACCGACCGGATCATGCGGTGTGCATGAGGCCATCCTAAGTTCTCCGCCCCAACGCTGCGCAGTCGTCCGCGGTGCGAGATCGCCCACGTCCGGCGCGCGGCCGAGCGCGGCGAGCCGTCCGGCGATCGGGCCCGGCTCGCCCGGTCAGCGGAAGCGACGACCCTCGTCGCGGCGGAACGCCCAGACGGTGACCGCGCCGGCGGCGAGCGTCCAGCCGAGCAGGACCAGCAGCTGGGTGGGCTCGGCGTCCGACCCCGTCATCGCCGAGACCACGAGGTCGCGCGCCGCTCGCGTGGGCGTGGCCTGCGAGGCGGCGTCGAGCCACGACGGGAAGGTCTCGGGCGGGACGAACAGGCCGCCCAGGAAGGCGAGCGGGAACAGCACGATCTGGGCCACGGCCAGCGCGGCCTTCGGGCGCAGCGAGTACCCGATGGCGAAGCCGATCACGAGGAACGGGACGCCACAGGTCAGCAGCGTCAGGCCCACCAGCGGCAGGCGAAGCAGGGGGACGTCCGCGTCGGTGAGCAGCGTCGAGATCAGGGCGACCGGCAGCAGGCCCAGGGCGCTCAGCACCACGCCGGTGACGATCCGGGCCACGAGCGGCGCCACGGGGCCGGCGGGGAGCGACCGGATGAACGTGTCGAAGGGGCGTTGCCGGTCCTCGGCGATGCCGGCGCCGTAGGTGAACAGGCAGACGGACACGATCGAGAAGAGCGCGATCTGGCCGGTGGCGGCCGTCGCGGCGGCAGGGTCGCCCGCGACCGTGCGCTGCGGCACGACGAAGCACAGCAGCACGAGGGCCGGGAACGCCACCGTGCTCACGATGACGATCGGCTCGCGCAGCGCCTCGAGGACGGACAGCCGGGTGTGGGCGAGGGTGATGCGCAGCGCGGGTGCGGTGCGTCGTGGTGCGGCGGTGGTCGTGGTCATGGGGTCCCCCGTGGATCCTGGGTGGGCTGGATGGACTGGGTGGGTCAGGCGGCGGTGAGGTGGGTGAAGGCGTCCTCGAGCGAGGCGCCGCGGACGCGCAGCCGGGCGAACTCGGCGGCGCCGTCGACGAGGGCCCGGACGACGAGGTCGGCGTCGCGGGCGAGGACGACCACCTGGTCGCCGTCGACCTGCACGTCGACCACGCCGTCGAGCTCGGCCACGCGGCCCGTGGTCCCGGACCAGGAGAGCCGGTCCACGTCGACCCGGCCGAGCACGCGCTCGAGGGTGTCGTCGACGAGCACCCGGCCCTCGGCCATGACGGCCACCCGGTCCGACAGCTGCTCGACCTCCTCGAGGTGGTGGCTGGTCAGCAGGACGGCGACGCCGTCGTCGCGGTGGGCTCGGATGCCCTGCCAGAGCGCGTGCCGGGCGTCGACGTCGAGCCCGGTCGTCGGCTCGTCGAGCAGGACCAGGGCGGGGCGTCCCACGAGGGCCAGCGCGCAGGCGAGCCGTCGCTTCTGCCCACCGGACAGGCCCCCGCACCGCCGGTCGGCGAGATCGGCGATGCCGAACCGGTCGAGCGCCTCCAGGGTCGGGAGCGGGTCCGCGTGGTGGTCGGCCACGAAGCGCACGACCTCCGCGGCGGTGAGGGACTCGGGCAGGCCGGTCTCCTGCGGCGTCACGCCGATCACGGCACGGTGCGCCGGCCGACGGGGGTCGAGCCCGAGCACGCGGACCGTGCCGGTGTCGGGCGTGCGCAGGCCGGAGACCATCGACAGCAGCGTGGTCTTGCCCGCGCCGTTCGGGCCGAGCAGGCCGACGACCTGCCCGGCACGGACCTCCAGGCTGACGTCGTCGACGGCGGGTCGGTTGCCGAACGATCGGCTGACGTGGTCGATGGTCAGGACGGGTGTGCGGGTCATGAGTCCCCCTGGATGAGCTGACGGAGCGTTCGGGTGTACGTCTCGAAGGCCGTGCGGCCCGTGTCGGTGAGGCCGACGTAGGTGACGGGGCTGCGACCGTTGATGGTCTTGGTCTGCTCGACGTAGCCGGCGTCCTCGAGCTTGCGCAGGTGGGTGGAGAGGTTGCCGGCGGTCATGCCGAGCTCCTTCTGCAGGCGGGGGAAGGTGAGCGTCTCGCCGGGCGCGAGCACGGCCAGGAAGGCCGTGACCCGGAGGCGGGCCTGCGCGTGGATGACGGGGTCGAGCTCGCTCACGGCCGGGCCGCCCGGTCGCGTGCCGCCGCCACGGTCGCGACGGCGAACCCGCCGCCGCCGAGCACCGCCATGGCGAGGTACAGGTGGGCGCCGCCGACGAAGGAGGCGATCCCCACGACCACGGCGATCCAGCCGCCGAGGACGAGCTGGCGTCGGTCGCGCAGGGCTGCGCCGGTGCCCATGTAGAGGCACGCGACGACGAGACACGGCAGGCCGTTGTAGACGATGGCCGCGGCGTCGCCCTCGATGCCGGCGCGTCCGATCGCGCCCGCCGTGAGGCTGCTGCCGATGAAGCCGAGGGGCCACGCCCAGCCGAGCATCGTGTTGGTCTCGGCGTCGGGCCCGCCGGTGCCGCGCGTCCGGCCCTCGATGTGCGCGACCGTGACCACGATGGCGGCCACGATGAGCACGCCGAAGACGATCGGTCCGGGCAGTCCCGGCTGCCCCTCCGGGCCGGCCCACACGAACAGGGCCAGGTAGCCGATGCCCCAGGCCAGCGCCCAGACGCCGTAGACCACCCGTTCGTCCACGCGGACGGAACGGCGGGCGCGCTCGCGCTCGGACTCGATCAGCGCCCAGCTCTCGGCGAGGTCGGGTGCTCGGTCGTCGTCGCTCATGGATCCTCCGCAAAGCAGTTTGTAGTGCAAAGTAGATTGCACGCCTCTTCGCGGAAGGTCAAGACCCCGGCGGGAGTCCCGGGTGCTGTGGCTCCGCTGTGGAGTGCGCGAGGATGGAACCTCGCGGAGGTCGGGTCCGTTGGGCTGGTTGACGACGCAACCACATCCGCGTCCCAGCCCGACTGACTGGAGAGACCCATGACCCTGCGCCGCCACCAGAAGGCCCTGATGGCCCTCACGGCCACCTCGACCCTGCTCTTCACCGCCGCGTGCGGGAGCGACGCCGACTCCGACGCCGGCTCGTCCTCCTCGAGCTCGGCCACCAGCGAGGCCGCCGACGACAGCGGGTCGTCCGAGGCGTCGGGCGACTACGCGGCCGGCACCTACGAGGGCTCCGGCAGCTACTCCAACCCCGGCGGCACCTCCGAGGTCGACGTCGAGATCACCCTCGGCGACGGCGGCGTCATCGACGACGTGACCGTCACGCCCAAGGCGTCCGGCACCTCGAAGCAGTTCCAGGAGAAGTTCGCCGGTGGCATCGCCGACGAGATCGTCGGGAAGAACATCGACGACATCGACGTCTCCAAGGTCGCCGGCTCCTCCCTCACGTCCGGCGGCTTCAACGAGGCCGTCGACCAGATCAAGTCCGAAGCCCAGGCCTGAGCCTGCGGCCCCGACCTTCGCGCACCCTGACGACATGGCCACCTGGACCTTCGAGGCGATCGGCACGCGGTGGGAGGTCGACACCGCGGAGCCCCTCGATCCCGAGGTGCAGGTGGCGGTTCTCGGGGTCATCGAGCGGTTCGACCGCGGGTGGTCGCGCTTCCGCAGCGACTCCGCCGTCACTGCGATGGCGCAGGTCGCGGGCAGCTGGGAGCTCGAGGACGCGGAGTGGCTCCTGGGCTTCTACGACGAGCTGCACGCCGCGACCGACGGGGCGGTGACGCCGCTGGTGGGTCGGTCGCTGGTCGAGCTCGGCTACGACGCCGACTACTCCCTGCGCCCGACGGGCCGTGACGTGGTGCCCGACGACTGGTCGTCGCTGCGGCGGGACGGCGCCGTGACGATCGACCGGCGAGGAGTCACGACCACCCGGCCCCTGCTGCTCGACGTCGGGGCCGCCGGCAAGGGCCTGCTCGTCGAGCACGTGGCCGACGTGCTGCGGGTGCGCGGGCTGAACCAGGTGACGGTCGACGCCAGTGGCGACCTCTACCACGCCGGGACCACGCCCATCCGTGTCGCGCTCGAGCACCCCGCTGATCCGTCTCGCGCGATCGGCGTTCTGGAGGTCCAGCCGGAGGATGCCCTCTGTGCCTCGGCGGTCAACCGCCGCACCTGGGGCAATGGCCTTCACCACGTCGTCGACGGACGGACGGGCCGCCCCACCCACGACGTCGTCGCGGTCTGGACGCTCGTCGACCAGTCGTGCATGCGGGCCGACGGGCTCGCAACCGCGCACTTCTTCGCCGAGCCCGAGGTGCTGATGGACCTGCACCCGCACCACTTCGTCCGCATCCACGCCGACGGTCGCGTCCTGCGGTCGCCCGACCTCCCTGGGGAGCTGTTCACATGACTCGAAGCACGACGACGCGGTCTCGTCCGAGCATCGACGGGCTCCTCGGCCGCGTCACGATGTACCGGCTCGTCACGATCGTGCTGGCGGTGGTCGCGGCGGTGTACGTCGTGTTCACGGCGACCGGCGTGATCGAGGGCCTCTCCACCGTCGGCAACCTGGTGGCCCTCGCGGTGCTGCTGGTCGCCTCGGTCGGGTCGAACCGCCTGCTCGGCCTCGTCTGGCGTCTGAAGCCGCACGACGAGTCGGCGGTGATCACGGCACTCCTGCTGTTCTTCCTGTTCGCTCCGCTTCCCGAGGCGGCCGGGGGTGACGGCGCGGGCGTCGGCGCCGCGAACCTCGCCTGGCTGGCGGCCGCGGCGGTGCTGGCGAACGCGTCGAAGTACCTCTTGGCCTGGCGGGGGCGCCACGTGCTCAACCCGGCTGCGGCCGGTGCACTGCTCGTCGTCGTCGCGCAGTGGGCGGTGGGCCGGGAGTCGAGCATCAACGCGCTCTGGCAGACCGCGGCGACCGAGGCACTTGCCCCATTCGTCGCCGTGGGCGCCCTCCTGGTGCTCTGGAGGACGCGTCGGCTCGACGTCGGCCTGGTGTTCGCCGTGGTCGCGTTCGCCCTGGTGCTGACCGGCCTCACGGCGGGCTTCGGCACCCCGTTGTCGCAGGCGTGGCAGACGGCGCTGTACTCCTACCCGATCCTCTTCATGGCGGGCTTCATGGTGAGCGAGCCGCTCACCCTTCCGCCGCGGCGCGGGCAGCAGCTGGTCGTGGCCGCCGTCATGGCCGTGCTCCTGGCGTTCCCGACGTTCGCGTCGGTCCTCGAGGTCACCCCGCCCACGTGGGGGCCGCTCTCGATGACGCCGGAGCTCGCGATCGTGCTGGGCAACCTGGTCGCGTTCGCCTTCGCCCGCCGCACCGGCGTGGTGCTGGAGTCCGCGGGTGCGCGACGGCTGGCCGGCGACACGTGGGAGGTCGCCTTCCGCCCTCGCCGACGGGTGCGCTTCGAGCCCGGCCAGTACCTCGAGCTGCACCTCCCGCACGCCGGTGCCGACCGCCGCGGCGTGCGGCGTGTGTTCAGCATCAGCTCGCCCCCGCAGTCCGACGACCTGCGCATCGCGATTCGCGTGCCCGAGCCCGCGTCCTCGTTCAAGCGGGCGCTGGTGGACCTCGACGCGGGGCAGCGGGTGCGCGCGACGGGAGTCCACGGAGACTTCGTGTGGCCGCGCGACGCGAGCCGCCGCAGCGGCCGGCCTCTCCTGCTCGTGGCCGGCGGCATCGGGGTGACCCCGTTCCTGAGCCAGCTGCGCTCGGGCGAGGCGCGCGACGTGGTGCTCGTCTACGGGGTGCCCGACGGGGACGCGGTGCCGTACCGCGACGAGCTGGTGGCGACCGGCGTGCGGGTCGTGCTGGTCTCGCCGACCTCTCCCGGCGACCTGCCGGAGGGCTGGGTCCACGTGGCGGCCCCGTTCGTCACCGGCGAGGCGATCGACGAGGCGGTGCCCGACGCGGCCTCCCGCACGGCGTACGTGTCCGGTCCGCCCGCGATGGTCGCCGGCGTCCGATCCGCCCTGCGTTCCCGCTGCGCGGGTGTGCGGACGGACTACTTCTCCGGGTACTGACCTGCCGCTGCGCCAACGTCGGCTCCGCGTGGACCTGTGGGTGCGTCGGAGTTGTGGGTGTGTGGACCTGCGGGTGCGTCGGCGTGGCTCCGTGGGGAGGCGGCCTCCGAGAGGGCCTCGACGGGACGGGGGCGCGCGGCTCGGCCGAGTGACCCGGCCCCGGCCGAGCGTCTTGACGACCTCCGGTCGATTTCCGCCGCAGGAACTGACGTCAACGCGTCGAATCGCAGATTCGGACAGTTCCGGGGCGGTCGAGGGGCTCGGAATGCCCCTGAAGTGTCCGAAACGGAGGCCGTAGAGGGGTTCTCCAGAGTTGAGTGGAATGGACTCAACTCTGTGTACGTTGTACCTGATGTACGGCGAGTCGCGCCGACGGAAGGACGCACCAGGAGCAGCCCATGGACCTCTCGAACCTCACCACCCGCAGTCAGCAGGCGCTGGCCGCCGCGATGCAGCAGGCCGCAGCCGCCGGCAACCCGGCCATCGAACCGGCGCACGTGCTGACGGCCCTGCTCGCCCAGGACGGCGGGACCGCCGCACCCCTGCTGCAGGCCGCCGGCGTCGACGTCGCGGTCGTGAGGTCCGAGCTCAAGGCCGCGGTCGACGCGCTGCCGTCCGCGTCGGGCACCAGCGTCCAGAACCCGGGGCTGTCGCGCAGCACCCACGAGGTGCTGCAGCGCGCCGCCGACCTCGCCGCCGAGCTGGGTGACGAGTACATCTCCACCGAGCACCTCGCCGTGGGCGTCGCCACCGTCGCCTCGTCGGCCAAGGACGTGCTCGCCGCGCACGGTGCCACGCCCGATGCCCTCGGTGCCGCGTTCGAGACCGTCCGGGGTGGGGCCCGCGTCACCAGCGCCGACGCCGAGGACACGTACCAGGCGCTCGAGAAGTACGGCGTGGACCTGACGGCCGTGGCCCGCGAGGGCAAGCTCGACCCCGTCATCGGCCGCGACGCCGAGATCCGCCGTGTCGTGCAGGTGCTGAGCCGTCGCACCAAGAACAACCCGGTGCTCATCGGCGAGCCCGGCGTCGGCAAGACGGCCGTCGTCGAGGGCCTGGCCCAGCGCATCGTCGACGGCGACGTGCCGGAGTCCCTGCGTGGACGTCGGCTCATCAGCCTCGACCTCGGCGCGATGGTCGCCGGGGCCAAGTACCGCGGCGAGTTCGAGGAGCGGCTCAAGGCCGTGCTCGAGGAGATCAAGGCGTCCGACGGCCAGGTCATCACCTTCATCGACGAGCTGCACACCGTCGTGGGTGCCGGCGCCACCGGCGACTCCGCCATGGACGCCGGCAACATGCTGAAGCCGATGCTGGCGCGAGGCGAGCTGCGCATGATCGGCGCGACCACGCTCGACGAGTACCGCGAGAACGTCGAGAAGGACCCGGCGCTGGAGCGCCGCTTCCAGCAGGTCCTCGTCGGCGAGCCGTCGGTCGAGGACACCATCGCGATCCTGCGTGGGCTGAAGGAGCGGTACGAGGCCCACCACAAGGTCGCCATCGCCGACGCTGCGCTCGTGGCGGCCGCGACCCTCTCCGACCGGTACATCCCCGGTCGTCAGCTGCCCGACAAGGCCATCGACCTGGTCGACGAGGCCGGGTCGCGCCTGCGCATGGAGATCGACTCCAGCCCGGTCGAGATCGACGAGCTGCGCCGCGCGGTGGACCGCCTGCGCATGGAGGAGCTGCACCTGCAGAACGAGAGCGACGACGCGAGCCGCGACCGCCTCGACAAGCTGCGTGGCGAGCTGGCCGACAAGCAGGAGACCCTGCGGGCGCTCGAGCAGCGGTGGGAGAGCGAGAAGCAGAGCCTGAACGCGGTCGGCGAGATCAAGGAGCGCATCGACGAGGTGCGCATCGCCGCCGAGCGTGCCCAGCGCGAGGGTGACCTCGAGACGGCCGCGCGGCTGCTCTACAGCGAGATCCCCACCATGGAGGCGCAGCTGGCCGCGGCCCAGGAGGCCGAGTCGGCGCGCGAGTCCGGCGACGACGAGGACCGGCTGGTCAACGAGGAGGTCACGGCCGACGAGATCGCCGAGGTGGTCGCGGCGTGGACCGGCATCCCCACGGGCCGTCTGCTCGAGGGCGAGACGGGCAAGCTCCTGCGCATGGAGGACGAGCTGGGCAAGCGGCTCATCGGCCAGCGCGAGGCGGTCACGGCCGTCTCCGACGCGGTGCGCCGCAGCCGGGCCGGCATCGCCGACCCCGACCGCCCGACGGGCTCGTTCCTGTTCCTCGGCCCCACGGGCGTCGGCAAGACCGAGCTGGCCAAGACGCTGGCCGAGTTCCTGTTCGACGACGAGCGCGCGATGGTGCGCATCGACATGAGCGAGTACGCCGAGAAGCACGCGGTCTCGCGGCTCGTCGGCGCCCCTCCCGGCTACGTCGGCTACGACGAGGGCGGGCAGCTGACCGAGGCGGTCCGACGTCGGCCCTACTCGGTGGTGCTGCTCGACGAGGTCGAGAAGGCGCACCCGGAGGTCTTCGACATCCTCCTGCAGGTGCTCGACGACGGTCGTCTGACCGACGGGCAGGGCCGGACGGTTGACTTCCGCAACGTCATCCTCATCCTCACCTCGAACCTGGGCTCGGCGTTCCTGGCCGACCCGGCGCTCGACGACGCGGCGAAGAGGAGTGCGGTGATGGACGTGGTCAAGGCCTCGTTCAAGCCGGAGTTCCTGAACCGCCTCGACGAGATCGTGACCTTCGAGCCGCTGGGCACGGCGGAGCTGACGCACATCGTGGACCTGCAGCTGGCCTCGCTCGGTCGACGCCTGGAGGCGCGGCGCATCACGCTCGACGTGACCGACGCGGCGAAGGAGTGGCTGGCGCTCACCGGCTGGGACCCCGCGTACGGGGCCCGTCCGCTGCGCCGGCTCGTGCAGCAGGCCATCGGCGACCGGCTCGCGAAGGCCCTGCTGGCCGGCGAGGTCCGCGACGGCGACACGGTGCGCGTCGACCGCGAGCTGGACGCCGACGGGCTGCCCGTCGACGCACTCTCGGTGCAGGCTGACCCAGCCTGACGCAGGCCAGTCGTCGGCGACGGCGCAGCGCTCAGCGCCAGCGGAACCGGTCGACGACGGAGCGGGCACGCGGCACCCGTTCGACGGCGGCGAGCAGGCCGAGCCCGAGAGCGGCGCCGACGATGTTGGACAGCAGGTCGTCGACGTCGGCCACGTGTCCGCCGCCGAGCAGCCCGCTCGCGAGGAGCTGGAGGAGCTCGATGCCGAGGCTGACTGCGGCGGCCACCGCGAGGCACTGCCACCACGGGGCGCGTCCGGCGACCAGCGACACGAGGATCCCGACGGGGACGAAGATGACCACGTTCGTCACGGCGTCGGCCCACTCGTAGTCCGCGAACGGGACGAGTGCCACGGACCAGTGGCTCGTGCGCGCGACGGAGTCCAGGTAGATCGGGAACACCGTGTTCGCGACGATCCCGGCACCGTAGGTGCAGACGAGTGCTGCGACGCCCGCCCGCGGCAGCGTGAGCAGGCCGCGGCGGTGCAACCGCCAGAGCAGCAGGACCATCGTCGCCCCTGCCACGGGGAGCACGACGGGCCAGACGGGGACCTCGCGAAACATCCGTCGTGCTCCTCTCGTGGTCCACCGGTCGGCCGGCCCATCGTGCACCACGCGGAGTCGGTGGGCCGTGCTGGCTAGGGTGGTCGACATGGCAGAACGCCCTCCGAGGCCACAGGCCCTGACCCTCACCTGCATCTTCGTGGGCGTGGGGTCGGCGCTCCTGCTCGTGAACCTGGTCTCGACGTTGTCGTCGTGGGGCTCCATCGAGCTGCAGGACGCGGTGCGCGAGGCGCTGGCCACCGAGCCGCTGAAGGAGGCCGGGATCGGCCTCGACCAGGCGCTCGACGCCCTGCGGTACGCCGCCTACGTCGGGGTGGTGCTCACGGCCTCGGCAGCGGTCTTCGCGCTCTACGCCGCCCGAGGTCATCGGACGTCGCGGGTCATGCTGACCATCCTGTGCGGCCTGGCGTTCCTGGTGTTCGCGGCGATGGGACTCCCGGGCCTGCTCCCGGCCGCCTTCGCCGGCGTGTGCGGATGGTCGTTGTGGACGGCCGAGTCGCGGCGCTGGTTCGACCAGGTGAACGGTCGGGCCGTGCCTGCTCTCGCGACGGCCACCCGCACCGGCGCGGCTGATCCCTTCGCAGCCGTGCCGCCGTCGTCGTCGCCCGAGGTCGGGGCCCCGGCGGCCTTCCCGTCCGACGGCGAGCAGCCCGCGAACCCCACATCGTCGCACCCCGTGCCGCCGCGCGCCGCCCCCGCCGCTCGACCACGGTCGGTCACCGTCGCCGTGGTCACCACCGTCGTCTCGTGCGCCGTGGTCGGCTTCTTCGGGCTGATCGCCCTGCTGGTGTCGACGATCGGGGCCGACGCCTACCGGTCCGCTCTCACCGAGCCAGGGATGGCGCAGGACTGGCTCCGCTCCGCCGGGGTCGACGCCGACCAGGTCATCGGGCTGCTGCGTCTGTCGTCGGCGGTCTGGCTCGTGCTCAGCGCCATCGGCCTGGCCGCCGCGATCGCCACCGCCAAGCGGCTGCCGGCCGGCGTCGTGACGCTCAGGATCGTCGCGGCCCTGACGGTGGGCGTGTCCGTCTTCTTCCTCCCGCTCGGCATCGTCACGGCTGCAGCGGCCGTGGTCGTGGTCGTGCAGCTGCGCCGCCCCGACGCGCGCGCCTGGCTCGCGCGGGCGTGACCGGGCTCACTGACCCCCTCGTCGGGAGGCGGCCCCCGGAACGGCGCGAGTAGAGTCTGAGGCATGAGCAGCAACGTCGTTCCCGCCCGAAAGCGCCCCCACGTCGTCGTGGTCGGAGGCGGATTCGGAGGCCTGTCGCTCGTCCGCAAGCTCAAGCGCGCCGACGTCGACATCACCCTCATCGACCGGCACACGTACAACACCTTCCAGCCGCTGCTGTACCAGGTCGCGACCGCGTCGCTGAACCCCGGCGACATCACCTGGTTCCTGCGTGCGGTGCGCGCCGACCAGAAGAACGTGCGCTTCGTGAAGGGCATCGTCACGAACATCGACCACCAGGCCAAGGTGCTGAGCCTGCACGGCGAGGTCTCGGTGACGTACGACTACCTGGTGCTCGCCAACGGAGTCACCACCAACTTCTTCGGCACCCCCGGGGCGGAGGAGTTCTCGCTCCCGCTCTACAAGCGTTCGCAGGCGCTGCAGGTGCGCGACCGGTTGTTCGAGAACCTCGAGGAGTTCGCGATCAACGGCCAGGACGAGGACCTGCGCATCATCGTCGTGGGCGGCGGTGCGACCGGCGTCGAGACCGCCGGCGCGTTCGCGGAGTTCCGCAACAACGACATGCCGACGACGTACCCCGAGCTCGACCGCGCGCGGATCCACGTCACCCTGCTCGAGATGGCCCCGAACGTCCTGGGCCCGTTCGACGAGAAGCTCCGTGCCTACGCCGAGCGGTCGCTGCTCAAGCGCGACGTCGACCTGCGGCTCAACACGGCCGTCAAGGAGGTCCGCGAGGACGGCGTGGTCGTCGAGAAGGACGGCGAGACCGAGTTCCTGTCGGCCGGCATCGTGGTGTGGGCCACGGGTGTCACGGCGCACCCGACGGTGCTCGACTGGGACGTGCCGCAGGGCCGCGGCGGCCGCATCGAGGTCGACGAGCACCTGCGCGTCAAGGATCGCGCCGACACGTTCGCCATCGGTGACATCGCGATCGGCCCCGACCCGCTCCCGCAGCTCGCGCAGCCCGCGATCCAGGGCGGCAAGCACGTCGCCAAGCTGATCAAGGCCGAGCTCAAGGGCAAGGCCGACCGGGTGAAGCCGTTCAAGTACTCCGACAAGGGCACCATGGCCACGATCGGCAAGTCGTCGGCCGTCGCGGAGATCACCTACATGCCGAAGCTTACGGGCTTCCCGGCCTGGATCATCTGGGTGGCCCTGCACATCGCGACCCTGCTGGGCAACCGCAACCGGTTCGCGACGCTCATCAACCTGTCGAGCAAGTACCTGTTCTCCGGCAGCCACAACGCGATCGTCGGCGAGACGCCCTACGTGGTGTCCAAGCACAAGCTCGAGATCACCCCCCTGGAGAAGCAGAAGGCCGAGCGTCGCGTGCTCGAGCGCAAGGCCGCCTCGCAGCGCCAGTCCTGACCCGCCCGGGTTCGCGATTCCCATCACCTGATGGGAATCGTGAGCTCACCGGCGGAACACCCCACTCACCATGGCGTGCACGCCATGGTGAGTGAGTGATCTCCAGGGTGAGTGGACGCCTCAGAGGTCGAGGGCGGTTCGCGCCTCGACCAGCGACGGTCCGTACCAGGTGAGCAGCCGGCCCGACACGAGCCGCGTCGGCGCCGACGTGAACGCCTCGGGACCGTCGTCGGGCCCGAACACGTAGGGCTCGTCGGGCAGCAGCACCAGGTCGACGTCCGGAGTGTCGACGTCGGCCAGTTCGACGTGCGGGTACCGCTCGGCGCTCGGTGCCCACCGCCCCACCGACACCGTCCACCCGAGCCGGCGCAGCAGGTCGGCGGTGAACGTGCGCGGACCGACGACCATCCACGGGTCACGCCAGATCGGCACGACCACGGTGCCGCGCGCCGCCGGCGCCGGGCCGCTCCAGGCGTCCTCCGCCGCGACGAGCCAGTCGGGCACACCCCACCCGAGCGCCTCGTCGAACAGACGACGCAGCGACCCGAGCGCCTCGTCCACGGTCTCGATCCGGGTGACCCACACCGGCACGCCGGCTTCCCGCAGACGTCGGACGTCGAGCTCGCGGTTCTCCTCCTGGTTCGCCACCACGAGGTCCGGACGCAGCTGCTCGATCGCGGCGCGATCGGGGTTCTTGGTGCCACGCACGCGCGCGACCTCGAGGTCGGTGGGGTGGGTGCACCAGTCGGTGGCGCCCACGAGCGCGTCGGGGCGGGCGACGGCCAGGCCCTCGGTGATGGACGGCACGAGGCTCACCACGCGGCGCGCCACGCGGGGGACGTCGACGTCGTGGCCGAGGTCGTCGAGCGTCACGACGGGCCGGACTCGTCCTCGCGCCGGGCCTGCGCCCGCTGTCTCGCCTCGGCCTGTGCCGCCCGACGCTCGGCGCCGTCACGGCCCCGCCACGAGGCGATGCCGAACCCAGCGACCACCAGCACCACCACGACTGCGACCGCGATCCAGACCCAGCCATCCATGAGTGTCCCTCTCGTCGATGTCCTTGCTACCCCATCGGGGGTCGCCTCGCCCGTCGAGACGTCAGCGACGCACTCCGAGGCCGCCGCTGAGGGGAAGGTCCCAGTCGGTGCGGTCGGTGGCGATGGCGGCGTCGAGCAGGGCGGCGACGTCGTCGGGGAAGGGGGTCGGCCGGCGGGTCGCGAAGTCGACGTGGACCGAGACCGCCTCCATCACGCAGGACAGCTCCTGCCGGGTGTGGTTGGTCATCAGCGCCGCGGCGTGGAGCACCTTGTCACTGCGGTCGACGATGATCACGCTCACCCCGATCCGGTCGCCCTCGAGGGACTCGCCGAGGTAGCGCAGGTGCTGCTCCGCGGTGAACGTGGTGAGGCCCCGCTCGGAGATGTAGGTCTCCGGCATGCCCAGCTCGTCCTGGTGACGGGCCCAGATCGCGTGCCCGCCGAAGGTGAAGTAGTGCCCGATGTTCATGTGGCGGTTCTCGTCGAGGTGCTCGGGCCCCACCACGTGCTCGTGCACCGTCGGGAGGGCTGCGACCTGGGCGTAGGTGGGGTGCGTCGTCACCTGACCGACCGTATCGGGCGCCGAGCGCGACGAACCCCGGGGCCACGACGTCGGTCGCGGACCCCGGGCTCGCTCCGGCTCAGCGGCCGAGGCCCTCGCGGTCGACCTTGCGGTGGAAGTGCATGCCCGCCAGTCCGCCGAGCATGGCGCCGACGAGTGCGGCCGCGACCACGCCGACGAGGAGCACGACGGCGGCGAGGCTCAGGTCGGACAGGTCGCTCGGGATGCGCGGGAAGGCGTTGAGCTGGTCGAAGACGTCGTAGCGGGTCCCGGCCACGGCACCGAGGACCGCGACGACGATCGCCGCGACGACGGCCCACGCGAAGACGGCGATGCCCTGACGGATGCCGTCGAAGCGCGCCATGCGGCCGGCCACGTAGCCGCCGCTGTAGTACGACACGAGGACGGCGACCAGCACCAGCGCGACGCCGGCCCAGCCGATCTCGTCGGCCGACAAGCCCTGGTCGGCGGCGGCGTCGGTGACGTCGGTGCCCGACACCAGGCCGACCCCGGCGCCGGCCGCGGCGACGAGCGCGGTGAGCAGCACCGTCATGCCGGTCGCGGTGACCCAGCCGAAGAACGCGCAGACGATCTTGACGCCGCCGAAGCGCTCCTTCTGCCTCTCGACGACCTCCTTGCGGTCGACGACCGGTGTCCGGTGGTCGACGTCCGCGGTCGTGTCGGCCTGCCTCGGCTCGTCGTGCCTCGGGTCAGCGTGCCTCGGGTCAGCGTGCCTCGGGTCGGGGGCGGCGGGGTCGTGGTCGTGCGTGCTCATGGCGAGCTCCTTGTCATGGGGCCTGATCGACGACCGGAGGCGTGGACACGAACGTAGACCGGGACCCGAGGCGGCGCGACTCGATGAGCGGCGCCGCCTCCGTGCCGACGCTCAGGCCCGGGGCGGGGACGTGCGGTGCTCGCCCGGCGTCTCGAACGGCTCCGGGTCGACGACGGGTCGATCGGTCACGCCGTGCCCGTCCGCGACGTGCGAGCCATGCGCCGTCGGGTCGGCGGCCGGCGCCTCGGTGCCCGGGGTCAGCGGAGCCTCGCCGACCGAGCCCTGGTCCGTCGCCCGGTGGTCACGCCCGGCGTCGGGCACGTCGGGGTCGAGGCGATCGGCCTCGGCGAGCCGGTCGTCGGCTGCTCCCTGCACCTCGGCGGCCTCGTTCTCGAGGTCGACGGCGTGCTTCTCCAGGCGGTCGGCCTCCAGACGGGCCTCGTCCGCATCGGCGCGCGCGACGGCGGCGCCGGCCTCGGTCTGCTGGGCGGCCACGGCGGCCTCGCGCGCCTCGTCACGGAGCGTGCCGGCCTTCTGCCGATCCCGCTGCTCCTGCTCGAGCCGGTGACGGCGCTTGGCGTCGGCGCTCTTGCGGGCCACCGACACCACGAGGCCGAGCAGCAGCAGTGCCACCACGACGGCGATGACGATCCAGATCCAGGTGTCCATCTCGATTCCCTCCGAGTCCGCGGCCGCACCGTCGGGTGCTGGGGGGCCGCGTCCTACCCCTCCTTGGTAGCGCAGATGGAGCGCGGGCGCGCGTCGGCGGGAGCGAACAGGAGGGGCTCGAGCGGCGTTCCGTGCGTGGGTGGCGGGAGCGCGCGAGACCCTGTCCTAGACGTTGCGCCGGTACTGACCGCCCACCTCGAAGAACGCCTCGGTGACCTGCTGGAGGGAGCAGACGCGGGCGGCGTCCATGAGCACGGCGAACACGTTGTCGCCCTCGACCGCAGCCTGCTTGAGTCGGGCGATCGCGGCCTCGGCCTCGGAGCGGTGCGTCTCCTGGAAGGCGTGCACGCGGTCGAGCTGCGACTGCTTCTCGGCCTCCGTGGCACGGGCCAGCTCGACCGTCGGCGCCTCGACCTCCGACTCCGGACGTCGGAACGTGTTCACGCCGATGATCGGCAGGGAGCCGTCGTGCTTGCGGTGCTCGTAGAGCATCGACTCGTCCTGGATGCGTCCGCGCTGGTAGCCCGTCTCCATCGCGCCCAGCACGCCGCCGCGCTCGTTGATGGCGTCGAACTCGGCCAGCACGGCGTTCTCCACGAGGTCGGTCAGCTCGTCGATGATGAACGAGCCCTGGAGCGGGTTCTCGTTCATGGCCAGCCCCCACTCGCGGTTGATGATGAGCTGGATCGCAAGCGCGCGGCGCACGGACTCCGCGCTCGGGGTCGTGACGGCCTCGTCGTAGGCGTTGGTGTGGAGGCTGTTGGCGTTGTCGTAGATCGCGATGAGCGCCTGCAGCGTGGTGCGGATGTCGTTGAAGTCCATCTCCTGCGCGTGCAGGGAACGACCCGACGTCTGCACGTGGTACTTCAGCTTCTGGCTGCGGTCGTTCGCGCCGTACTTCTCCTTCATCGCCACGGCCCAGATGCGTCGTGCCACCCGGCCGAGCACCGAGTACTCCGGGTCCATGCCGTTGGAGAAGAAGAACGACAGGTTGGGCGCGAAGTCGTCGATGTCCATGCCGCGCGCCAGGTACGACTCGACGTACGTGAACCCGTTGGCGAGGGTGAAGGCGAGCTGGCTGATGGGGTTCGCCCCGGCCTCGGCGATGTGGTAGCCGGAGATGGAGACGGAGTAGAAGTTCCGCACGCCCTCGTCGATGAAGAACTGCTGGATGTCGCCCATCATCCGCAGGCTGAACTCGGTGGAGAACAGGCAGGTGTTCTGGCCCTGGTCCTCCTTGAGGATGTCGGCCTGCACGGTGCCGCGGACGTTCTTGAGCGCGTAGGAGCGCAGCTCGGCGTGCTCGGACTCGGTGGGCTCGCGGCCCTCCTTCTCCCGGAAGCGGGCCACCTGCTGGTCGACGACGGTGTTGAGGAAGAAGGCCAGCACCGTGGGCGCGGGACCGTTGATGGTCATCGAGACCGACGTGGACGGCGACACGAGGTCGAAGCCGTCGTAGAGCGCCTCCATGTCGTCGAGCGTGGCCACGGAGACCCCCGACGTGCCGACCTTGCCGTAGACGTCGGGGCGCGGGTCGGGGTCGCGGCCGTACAGCGTCACCGAGTCGAAGGCGGTCGACAGGCGGGTCGCGTCGCCGTCCTCGCTCAGCAGCTTGAAGCGGCGGTTGGTCCGGAACGGGTCGCCCTCGCCGGCGAACATGCGGGCCGGGTCCTCGCCGTCGCGCTTGAACGAGAAGACGCCCGCCGTGTACGGGAAGTGCCCGGGCAGGTTCTCGCGCCGCCAGAAGCGCACGAGGTCGCCGTGGCCGGTGAAGCGGGGCAGCGAGACGCGCGGGACCTTGGTGCCCGAGAGCGACTCCCGCGTGAGCTGGGTGACGATCTCCTTGTCGCGGACCGTCACGACCTGCTCGTCGCCGGAGTAGGCCTCGACGACGGCCGGCCACTGCTCGATCTGGTCGGCGACGTCGTGCGGGACGGCCTTGCGGGCGGTCTCGAGCAGCGCGGTGACTCCCGAGGCGTCGAGGTCGGCGTCGGCGAGCTCGGTCGCGGTCGTCTCCAGGCGCTGGGCGCGGTCAGCCGCGTCGGCGAGACGCTCGGTCTCGGCGTGGTAGCCGCGCACCGTCTCGGTGATCTCGGACAGGTACCGCACACGGTCGGCGGGCACGACGGCCTGGATGCCGCTGGAGTACCGCACGTCCACGGGCGGCAGCACGCCCTCGGCGACGGGCAGCCCGCGCTCGCCCAGGGCGTCGCGCAGGTGCTGGTAGAGCGCGGTCACGCCGTCGTCGTTGAAGGTGGCGGCCGACGTGCCGAAGATCGGCATGTCCTCGGGCTTCTTGCCGAAGGCCTCGCGGTTGCGGACCAGCTGGCGGCCGACGTCGCGGTAGGCGTCCTTGGCCCCGCGCCGCTCGAACTTGTTGATCGCCACGACGTCGGCGAAGTCGAGCATGTCGATCTTCTCCAGCTGCGACGCGGCGCCGAACTCCGGCGTCATCACGTACATCGAGGTGTCGACGTGCGGGACGATCGCGGCGTCGCCCTGGCCGATGCCGGGGGTCTCGACGACCACGAGGTCGAACGCAGCGGCCTTGAGCACGGCGACGACGTCGTCGAGGCAGTCGGGCAGCTCGTGGGAGCCACGGGTGGCCAGCGACCGGAAGTACGCCCGCTCCCCGTCGAGGGAGTTCATCCGGATGCGGTCGCCGAGCAGGGCGCCGCCGCCGCGACGCCGGGTGGGGTCGACGGCGAGGACGGCCACGCGCAGCTTGTCCTGCTGGTCGACGCGGAAGCGACGCACGAGCTCGTCGGTGAGCGAGGACTTGCCTGATCCGCCGGTGCCGGTGATGCCGAGGACGGGGGAGGGGTGCGCGGCTGCGGCGTCCTGCAGGCGCTGGCGGTCGGCGTCGGCGAGGCGCCCGGTCTCGGCGAGCGTGATGGCCCGGGCGACGGCTGCGCGGTCGCCGGCGAGCACCGCGTCCACGTCGAAGTCGCCGAGGGTGGTGAGGTCGACGTCGCAGTCGCGGACGACGGAGTTGATCATGCCCACGAGACCGAGGCGCTGGCCGTCCTCGGGGGAGAAGATCGTGACGCCGGAGTCGCGGAGCCGGGCGATCTCCTCGGGCACGATGACACCGCCGCCACCCCCGACCACGCGGACGTGGCCGGCGCCCTGCTCCCGCAGCGACTCGACCAGGTACTCGAAGTACTCGACGTGCCCGCCCTGGTAGGACGAGACCGCGACGCCCTGCACGTCCTCCTCGATGGCGGCGTCGACGACCTCCTTGACGGAGCGGTTGTGCCCGAGGTGGATCACCTCGGCGCCCTGGCTCTGGAAGATGCGCCGCATGATGTTGATCGAGGCGTCGTGGCCGTCGAAGAGCGCCGACGCGGTGACGAGTCGGACCGGGTTCGACGGGACGTGGAGGTCAGCCATAGGAACCACAATAGTCGGACATCCAACTAATCGTCCACCCTGGGTAGACTGCCGCCATGACCTCCGTGCCCCCCACGCCGCGGCTCGCGTTCGACCCGCTGGAACGGGCCGGGGAGCTGTGGGAGGAGCGCATCGGCGACGCCACGGCCATGCGGCTCGCGACGTCGATCATGCGGGTGCAGCAGCTGGTGATCGGTCGGCTCGACGCGGCGCTGAAGCCGCACGGCATCACGTTCGCCCGGTTCGAGGTGCTCCGGCTCATCTCGTTCAGCCGCGAGGGGCGCCTGCCGCTCAGCAAGATCGGCGAACGGCTCATGGTGCATCCTACGTCGGTCACGAACGCGATCGACAGGCTCGAGGCGCACGGACTCGTGGTCCGCGAGCCCGATCCGGCCGACCGGCGGCGCACCTTCGCGACCCTCACGCCCGAGGGTGAGCGTGTGGTCGAGGCGGCCACCGAGGCCCTCATGGACGTGAAGTTCGGCGTGGCCGAGCTCGACGCCGACGACCAGCAGGCGGCCTACACGCTGCTGCGGGGGCTGCGGCAGGTCGACTTCACGTGACCGCGCCGACGGCCCCGGCGACGGTGCCGTTGGTCGCGCGGCCGTGGGTGTGGGTGGTGGGCGCGCTGACGGTGCCGTTCCTGCTGCGCCTCGTGCTCGGTGAGGGCGCCCGCCCGTTCGGTTCGGTCGTCCTCTGGATCGGTGTCGTGGGAGCGGTGGTTGCGACCATCGCCAAGGCGCACCGCTGGGCGACGCGGAGGACGCAGGTGGTGGCCTGGGTGAGCGGGATCGGGACGCTCGTCGGCTTCGTCTACGCCTGGACGCGACCGGAGTACGACGCCGGGATCGGCGACGCCGGGCTCGTCCTTCTCGTGACGATGGTGCACGTGGGCGTCGCCTGGGGCACGCGGCCGCCGTCGCGCTGAACCTCGACCTGCGGATGCGGCTGCGTCGGCTCCGAGTGGACCTGCTGGTGCAGCGTCGTCCCGGGTGGGTCTTCCGCTGCTGCTGCGTCGCCGTGGCTGCGAGTCGACCTGCGCTCCGAAAGGGCCTCGACCGGCGGACGGGTCCGGGGTCGGGCGAGCACGCGGAGCGTGGCTCGGGGGACGCAGGGTTCTGCGGTCGTGCGTGAAACGTCGAAGGATGCTGCGTTCGTGGTCGGATCCCGTAGCGAACGCAGCATCGTTCGGGCTTCTGCACTTGAAGGCAGAATCGTGCGTCCCCGGTGGGCGGGAGTGGGCAGGGATTCTCCCTTCTCGTGGACCGTTCCACGGAGAGGGAGAATCCCTGCCCATATGGGCCCCTGTCGTCGCCACGATGCTTCCTTCGCGAGGCACGGTCCACGCGAAGGACCAATCGTTCGTGGATCACGCGCAGATGAAGAATGGTGGCCGCGCCCCGCAGACCCACCCGAGCCCAGACCCCCCGCCCGGTCGAGGCCCTTTCGGAGACCGCCCCGACTCGGAGCCACAGCGACGCAGCAGCAAGCGAGAACCCGGCCGCGCCCCGCAGACCCGGCCGGGCGCAGACCCACCGCTCCGGTCGAGGCCGTCTCGGAGACCGACCCGACTCGGAGCGACAGCGACGCAGCAGCAAGCGAGCGCTCGGCCGACGCGACGCGACGCAGCCGCAGGCCAGCGCCCGACCGAGGCGACGCCGCCGCCGGCGACGACTCGCGCAGCGCAGCCGCAGGCGTCGACCCGGTCGAGCCGACGTCGCCTAGGGTGAGCCCCACATCGAACGAGGGGGGATCGACGTGGAGGTCGTCCACACAGCCATCGCCATTGTGCTGGTCGTCGGGCTGATCATCTGGGTGAAGGTCGATCCGGTGATCTCGCTGGTGATCGCCTCGCTCTACCTCGGCCTCGCGGCCGGGGTCGGGTTCGCGGACACGATCACGGCGATCACCGAGGGCTTCGGCTCGATCATGGCCGAGGTGGGCCTGCTCATCGGCTTCGGCGTGCTCATCGGGGCGCTCCTGCACTCGCTCGGGACCTTCCGCAAGCTCGTGCACGCCCTGCTCAAGGTCGTGGGCGCGAAGCGTCTGCCCTACGCCCTCACCGGCGCACTCTCCACCGTCTTCCCGTCCATCTACGTCGACGTCCAGGTCGTGCTCGCCGCGCCCATCGCGCGCTCGTCGGCACCCCACGTCGGCCCACGCGGCCTGGCGCACCTCGCCGGCGCGATCGGCACCGGGATCTTCGCCGGCTACGTGTTCGTGATCCCCGGGCTCGCGGCGGTCTCGATCGCGGGACTCCTCGACGTCCCCCTCGGCACGTGGATGCTCTACGGCATCGTCCTCGGTCCGCTCACCGCCGTCATCACCACCTACCTGTTCGGGCTGATGCTGCGGGCCGGCTGGTGGAAGCCCGAGGCCGACGAGGCCGAGGACGACCCGATCGACTACGACGACGGCGTCGAGCAGAACACCGCCGGCACTGGCCCGGGCGAGCGCGACACGCTCCACGACGTCGAGGTGCCGCTGTTCACGTCGCTGCTGCCGATCCTCGTGCCGCTCGTGATGATCGCCTTCGGTGCGTTCGCGGAGCTGCTCGACTTCTCCAACGCCTTCATCGCCTTCATCGGCAACGCCAACGTCGCCCTCTTCGTGGGACTGCTCGGCGCCTACGTCCTCGCCCGCGCGGCCGCGGGCACCGAGCGGACCGACAAGGCGCTCAAGACCGGCTTCCACACGACGGGCGAGATCCTGCTGATCACCGGCATCGGCGGCTCGCTCGGCGCCGTCATCGAGGCCACCGGGCTCGACGCCACGCTCGCCGGGCTGTTCTCGGCCAGCGAGGGCGCGGCCGTGGTCACGAGCGTCCTGCTCGCCTGGTTCATCGCCGCCGTCCTGCACCTGGCCATCGGCTCCGTCTCGGTCGCCGCCATCACCGCCGCGGGCATCATCGGCCCGGTGCTCACCTCCATCGAGGTGGCGCCGATCGCCATCGGCCTCGCGATCGCCTCCGGTGCGATGTTCGCGCTGACGGTGAACTCCAACTTCTTCTGGATGTTCAAGTCGTTGCTCGGCCTGACCACCCAGGGCGCCCTGAAGTCGATGACCGTGGTCACCAGCATCGCGTCGCTGGTCAGCCTGCCGATGGTGCTGGCGATCGCCTTCGTGGTGTGACGTCCCACCGCCGAGCGCCCAGGTCCGAGCGCCCAGGTCCGAGCGTCAGGGGTCGACGCGGTAGCGGCCCTCCAGGAACACGTCGACGCCCTGGATCTTCGGCAGGTCGATGCAACCGCTGACGACGCCGAGCACCACCGCGTCGGGACGGATCTCGACCTCCACCTGGTACTCGGCGGGGACAGCCTCCCGGACCCGGTCGGCCAGGTCGGCCGGTGCCGGCTCGGCGAGCTCGAGCGTCGCGTCGACCCGGTGCCGGACCCGGCTCAGGTCGTCGGGGTCGCACCGCTGCGTGTCCGCCAGCCCGGCCAGCTCGTCGTCCGGGGACAGCGCGATCCGCGAGCCGGCCGCGTCGAGGGCGGATCGGAACGCGTCGTCGGTGCGGTCCTGCCAGCGCGCGACGCCCTCGACGTCGACGTCCGGGGAGGTGCATCCGGACGTCGACGTGACGAGGAGGACCGTCGCGCCGACGGCACCCGCGAGGCGTCGAGGGGTCACTGCTTGAGCAGCATCGCGGCGCCGAGCGTCTCCTCCGGCACGCCCAGGCCCTCGATGAGGGTGAGCAGGTGCGGGCGCAGCTCGCCCAGCTGCTCGTTGAGCAGCTGGGTCACGGCCTTGGCGCGCTGGTCGGAGATCCGGTTGTGGGCCATGTACCAGGCGAGGTCGTCCTCGATGACGCTCAGCGCGTACAGCGTGCAGACCTTGCGCAGCAGGTCGGCGGCTTCGGGGTCCTCGCAGCGCGCGATGCCGGCGGTGAACGCCTCGAGCACCACCCGGTCGACGTGCGCCCGTCCGCACCGGATCAGGTGGTCCTGCGCGTCGTTGAAGATGCGGAAGGCCTCGTCGCCCTCGGCCTTCGCGGCCCGCTGCAGACGCCGGGCGGCGGTCTCGATCAGGTGTTCCTCACGGTCCTCGAACAGGCTCAGCTGCGTGCCGCGATCGAGCAGGTCGTGCGCCTCGCCACCGGTGGGCGCGGCGTCGATGAGCCGCTGGATGAGCTGGCTGGCGGCCGTCCGCTCACGAACCGTCTCGGCCACGGTCTCGGCCACGAACCGCACCATGCCGACCGCGTCGAGCCCACCGACCTCCTTGGCGTACGACGTGAGCAGCTCCTTGCTGAGCAGCTGGAGCATCACGTGGTTGTCGCCCTCGAAGGTGGTGAAGACGTCGATGTCGCCGCGCAGCACGGTAAGGCGGTTCTCGGCGAGGTAGCCGGCGCCGCCGCACATCTCGCGCGACTCGTTGATGGTCCGCGACGCGTGCCAGGTCATGATCGCCTTGAGGCCGGCGGCGCGGCCCTCGAGCTCACGCTGCTCCTGCAGGTCGGGGTCCGTCGAGCGCTGCAGCCGGTCCATGCGCGAGACCTGCTGGTTCTGGGCGAACCGGTAGGCGTACGAACGGGCGATGAGCGGGAGCAGGCGACGCTGGTGCACGCGGTAGTCCGCCAGCAGCACCTCGGGCTCGCCGTCCTGGCCGAACTGGCGCCGTTCCAGGGCGTAGCGTCCGGCGATGCTGAGGGCCACCTCGGCGGCGGCGAGTGCCGACCCCCCGACGCTGATGCGTCCGCGCACGAGCGTGCCGAGCATCGTGAAGAACCGTCGGTTCACGTCCTCGATGGGCGAGGTGTAGGTGCCGTCCTCGGCCACGTCGCCGTACTTGTTGAGCAGGTTCTCGCGTGGGATGCGCACCTGGTGGAAGGCGAGACGGCCGTTGTCGACGCCGCCGAGCCCACCCTTGTGACGGTCGTCGCCGATCTCCACGCCGGCGCAGGTCTGCCCCTTCTCGTCGCGGATCGGCACGATGAAGCAGTGCACACCGTGGTTCTCGCCCCGGGTGACCAGCTGGGCGTAGACCGCGGCGACCGTGGCGTGGGCGGCGGCGTTGCCGATGTAGTCCTTCGTGGCCGACGGCGTGGGGGAGTCGACGACGAACTCCTGCGTGTCCGCGTCGAAGGTGGCGGTCGTCTCGAGATGCTGCACGTTGCTGCCGTGGCCGATCTCGGTCATGGCGTAGCAGCCCACGAGGTCGAGCGAGATGAGCCGCGGGATGAGGTCGCGGTGGCGCTCGGTGCCGAGGTTCTCGACCGCGCCGCCGAACAGACCCCACTGCACCCCCGCCTTCACCATGAGCGAGAGGTCGAACTGGGCCAGCATCTCGATGCCGGTGACCGCCATGCCGGGATCGCCGCCACCGCCGTGCTCGGTGCGGAAGCCGGCGGCGGGGACGCCGGTGTCGACGAGACCCTCCAGCTGGCGCAGCGTCCGCTCGCGGGCGGCGTCGATGTCGAGGTCGAGGTCGTACGCCAGGTCCATCTCGGCGAGCTCCCTGCGGGACTGCTCGCGCACGTGGCGCCACTTGCCGTCGAGGGCGATGCGGACTTCTTCGGACAGGCTCATGGACGAAACGCTACTCGTGGGTCGCTTCCGCCGCAGCGGTCCGCGCGAGGTCGGTGGCCAGGACGCCGGGTGGTGGCGTGCAGAGGGTCTCAGGCGGGCGAGACGAAGATCGCCGCCGCAGCCACGTGGCCGACGTCGAGCGTGCGGCCGTCGATCCGGACGGCCAGGGTGCCCGCGAAGTCGTGCCGCTCGTCCAGGTGCACACGGACCCCGAGGACGAGCCCGAGCTCGACGAGGTGGCGCAGCAGGGCCGGGTCGTCGTCGGAGACGCGCACCACGACGAGGTCGGCAGGTGCCTCGACGTCGACGAGTCGGCGTGCGTCGAGCGCGGGCAGTCGACCGTCGGCCGTCGGGATGGGGTCGCCGTGGGGGTCGAACTCGGGGTGGTCGAGCCGCTCAGCGAGCCGCTCGACGAAGTCGTCGCTCACGGCGTGCTCCAGGACCTCGGCCTCGTCGTGCACCTCGTCCCAGGCGTAGCCGAGGTACTCGACGAGGAAGGTCTCGACGAGCCGGTGGCGGCGGACCATCGCGAGCGCGGCCGACCGACCCGACGCCGTGAGGGTGACCGCTCCGTAGCGTCGGTGGTCGACGAGCCCCTGGGCGGCGAGCTTCTTGAGCGCCTCGGAGACCGTCGAGGGCGTCACGCCGAAGCGGTCGGCGAGCGCCTTGGACGAGATGGGGGTGTCGTCCCACTCCTGGCTCGTCCAGATGACCTTGAGGTAGTCCTGCATCGAGGAGGACAGCGTCGCGGAGGGCGGCGTCGAGGAGGGGTGGGCGTCGGGCACCGATCCAGGGTATCGATGGACGGCCGCGGCATCGGCGGCACGAATCTTCGGTGCACCGAACTTCCATGTTGGCCCCGGCCTGGTAGTGTCTGCGGCATGGCGAACATCGCGCACTCCGGCTCGAGCCGTCCGGCACCTCGCCGGCTCACGGCCGCCGAGTCGCGCCTGCTGCGCACCGGCCTGCTCCGCACGGTGCTCTTCGTGGCGGCCTTCGTCGCGTTCCTGGCGATCGGCTCTGCTCTCTCCTGAGGTGTTGCGTGCGTTGCGTACGTCACCGCCGGGCGCGAGCCGCGGCGCACGCGTAGCGTCCTGCTGAGTCGACCGATGGAGGACCCATGACCAGCTGGACCACGCCCGACCTCTGCGACACCCACCTCCCGGATCGGCTGGCGGTCGTCCAGCCGGGTCTGCTGCGTGGCTTCGGTGGCCGCGAGGCGTTCAGCGGCTCGGTCGAGACGGTCGCCTGCTTCGAGGACAACTCGCACGTCAAGCGCCTCGCCGACGAGCCGGGCGACGGCCGCGTCCTCGTCGTCGACGGCGGCGGGTCGCTGCGGCGTGCGCTCCTCGGTGACGTGATCGCCGCCCGCTTCGTCGAGAACGGGTGGTCCGGGCTGGTCATCCACGGTGCCGTGCGCGACGTCGAGATCCTGCGCGACCTCGACCTCGGGGTGCAGGCGATCGCCCCGTGCCCCGTCCGCACGAAGAAGCGCGGCCTCGGCGACGTCGGCGTGGCGCTGACCTTCGGCGGCGTGACGATCCGGTCCGGCCAGTGGGTCTACGCCGACGCCAACGGCGTGGTCGTGGCCGACGCGCCCCTGGTCTGAGACCCTCGTCGCACCTGCGACGCCGGGACGCAGGGCTGTCGTGGGTGATACGGTCCGCCTGTCACTCGACACACAACTCCACGTGCCCGAATGCGGGGAAGCCGGTCCAAGTCCGGCGCTGACCCGCAACCGTAGCCCTCGCTCCGCGAGGGGAGCCGGAACGCCGCATCGGGCGCCTGACCAATCACGCTGTCGCGGTCGCAGCGGGTCCCCTCGGGATCCTCCTGCCTTTGCAGCGGGTGAGGACCCCATGAAGAAGTCCCTGCGTCGCGGCCTCGTCGCGACCGCCGCCGCCGTGGCCCTCGCAGGTGCAGCCGTCGCGGTGCCCACCTCGGCACAGGCCGACGTCGCCGACACCACCGGTGCCTGGCTCGCCGGCGAGCTCGACGACCGCCTGCTGCCGGGCCAGTTCGGGTCCCCGGACTACGGCCTCAGCGTCGACGCGCTGCTGTCGCTCGACGTGCTCGGCGTCCAGGCCGGGGCGATCGGCGACATCGCCGACGCGCTCGCCAAGGACCCGCAGGCCTACATCAGCGGGGAGGCGTTCGGCGACGAGGGCAGCACGTACGCCGGCGCCACCGGCAAGCTCGCCGTCGGTGCCGCGACCGCGGGTCGTGATCCGCAGTCCTTCGGCGGCGTCGACCTGGTCGAGCGGCTGCGGAGCACCATCGCAGCGCAGGGCGAGGAGGCAGGCCGTGCCTCCGACGTCTCGGACTTCGGTGACTACTCCAACACGCTCGGCCAGACCTTCGTGGTCCGCGCACTCGTGGACGCCGGCGACGACCTGGCCCTCGACGCGATCGACTACCTGCTGAAGCAGCAGTGTGCCGACGGCTCGTTCCGCATCGGCATGTTCGCCGAGGCGGTCCCGGACGACCCCGAGACCGAGTGGGACGACAGCATCGCTCCGGTGGACCGGGAGTGCGGCGACCCGACGACCAAGGGCGACGACACGATCAGCTACGACGCGACGGCGCTGGCGGTCACCGCGCTCGTGGAGGCCGAGGACGCCGGCATCGACGGACTCGGCGACGCGATCGACGACGGCGCCGCGGCCCTGGCCGACGCCCAGGCCTCCGACGGCAGCCTGCAGGACGACGGCGTCGCCAACGCCAACACCACCGGCCTCGCGGCCCTCGCCCTCGCCGACGCCGGCGACCTCGACGCAGCGACCGCTGCCGCCGAGTTCGTCGCGACCCTGCGGGTGCCCGACGACGCGAGCGGCGCGCTCGCCGACGAGCGGGGTGCGATCGCCTTCGACCAGGCGGCCTTCGACGCCGCGCAGACGGCCGGTCTGCCCGAGTCGCGTGACCAGTGGCGCCGCGCCACCGCGCAGGCGGCCGGTTCGCTCGCGCTGCTGCCCGACTCCGCCACGCTCACCGTCACCACCGCGACCGACGGCTTCGCTGGGACCGGCCAGGACGTCGGGGTCGTCATCGAGGGCCTGGAGGCCGGCGAGCCGGTGACCGTCACCGCCGGCGACGACGTCGCGAAGGGCGCCGCCGACGACGACGGGCGCGCGGAGCTCGACGTCACCATGCCGTCGGCCGCCGGCACGGTGTCCATCGACGCCCAGGGCGGCTCGCCCGAGCGGACCGGCTCCACGAGCGTCCAGGTGCTCGCCCCTGCCACGTTCGAGCTCGGCGCCCCGGCGTCGGTCGAGGCGGGCGAGTCCTTCGCGCTGGACGTCGACGGGCTCGTCGACGGTGAGGGCTACGAGGCAACGTTCGAGCAGGGCGGCAGCGGCGACGCTGCCCCGGCCGCACGGGCCCTGCCCTCCGGTGGGACTGGCTCCCTGGCGACCCTCGCGGTCTCCGGCGTGGTCGCTCCCGAGGAGCCGGGCGAGTACACGCTGTCCGTGGTCAGCACGGTCCCCGAGCGCAGCGGCAGCACGACGCTCACCGTCGTGGCCGCCGACGCCGGGCCCGGCGCAGGCGGCGACGGTTCCGAGGGCTCCGAGGGCGCCGGCTCCTCCGACGGCGGCGCCACCGACACCGGCTCGCTGCTCCCGTCGGCCGGAACCACGGTCTCCCTGGTGGTCGTGGCCGCCGCGCTCCTGGCGGTGCTGCTCGGTGCGGTGCTGACGCTGCGCCGTCGCCGCGCCGAGGGCGGCGCGTGATCCGCCGCGGCCTCGCGACCCTCCTGGTCTGCCTGGTCGGGGCGGGGAGCCTGGTGGCGCTCGCGGCGGCGCCCGCATCGGCCGCCCCCTGCCCCCGGGGCACCGGGGTGACCGTGGTCGTCGATGGCAACCAGCTCGGTGGCCTCAGCACCACCTGCGTGCCCGGCGGCGGCCGCAGCGCCGCCTCGGCGTTCTCCGCCGCCGGCGTCGCCATGACCTACGCCGCCCGGCAGCAGGGATTCGTCTGCCGCGTGAACGGGGCCCCCGCGAACGCCGGCTGCGTGAACGCCTCCCCGGCCAACGCCTACTGGTCGCTGTGGACGTCCTCGGGCAACGGCGTGTGGAGCTATGCCTCGACGGGCGTCGGCGGCGCGTCGATCCCCGCCGGTGGCTGGGTGGCCTGGAGCTGGCAGGGGCAGTCGGCCAGGTCCGCGCCGAGCGTGACGCCGCAGGGGCCCGCGCCAGCGCCCTCCCCCACGAGCAAGCCGGTCGGCGGCGGCACGTCGTCGGGAGGCTCGAGCTCCGGGTCGGACCCGAAGAAGGCCGACCCGGCGAAGAAGTCCACCCCCGAGAAGTCCGCGACGGCGCAAGCCGCGCGAAAGCAAGAGGCTCAGGAGGGAGCCGCTGCGCAGGAGAAGCAGGAGGCGGCCAAGAAGAAGGCCGCTGCCGACGCCTCCCCGAGCGCCACCGCGCCGTCCGACGACGCCACGTCGCCCGACGACGAGACCCGCGCGACGTCGGCCGACGCCGGGTCGCCGTGGCCCACGCTGGTCGGTGTCGCGGCCGTGCTGGTGCTGCTCGGTGCCGCCGGGATCATCGCGTGGCGGCGGAGGGGAAGCACGCCCTGACCCCCTCTGCCGCGGGGCGGCGATGACCGCTCCCGCCCGTGACCTGCATCCCGGAGCCTGGTGGCTCTGGGCGCTCGGTCTCGCCGCGGCGGCGTCGTTCACCCTCAACCCGCTGGTGCTCGCGTTGATCGCGGCGGTGGTGGTCCTCGTGGTGATGGCCCGCCGCAGCGAGGCGCCATGGGCGATGTCGTTCCGGTTCTACATGTACTTCGCGCTGTTCGTCGTGGTGCTGCGGGTCGTGTACCGGATCCTGTTCGGCGGTGGAGCGCTCGAGGGCGACACGATCGTGCTGCACCTGCCCGAGATCCCGTTGCCCGACGCGGCCCGTGGCATCCAGCTCCTGGGCGACGTGACGTCGACGGCGCTGCTCGGTGCGCTCTACGACGGCATGCGGCTGGCCGTGATCATCCTGTGCGTCGGCGCCGCGAACTCCCTGGCGAACCCCCGTCGCCTCCTGGCCGCGGTGCCCCCCGCGTTCTACGAGGTCGGAACCGCCGTGGTCGTGGCTCTCTCGGTCTTCCCGCAACTCGCCGAGAGCGTGCAGCGGGTCAACCGTGCGCGTCGGCTGAGGGGTGACGCCGGCAAGGGGGTCGGCCGGCTCCGGCGCGTGGTCGTGCCGGTGCTGGAGGACGCCCTGGAGCGGTCGATGACCCTGGCCGCCGGGATGGACGCGCGTGGCTACGGGCGCTCCGGCACCGCGACGTCGCGCGAGCGGCTCGTCACCGGGGTGCTCATGCTCACCGGGCTCGGCGCGCTCTGCGTCGGTGCCTACGCCTACCTCGACGGCACCGCGCCCCGTCTGCTCGCGGGGCCCGTGCTCGTGCTCGGGGTCCTGCTCGCCGCCGCTGCGCTGTGGTTGGCCGGCCGGCGCGTGCAGCGCACCCGCTACCGCCCGGACCGGTGGCGTCGGCCCGAGGTCCTGACGGCGCTGTGCGGCGTCGTGGTCGCCGTCGGGGTCGACCGCGCCTTCGACCTCGACCCGTACGTGGTGGTCCCCGACCTCGAGCGGTGGCCCACGATCGGCGTCCCGCTCGTGCTCGTGCTGCTGGTCGGTGTGCTTCCGGCGTTCCTGGCCCCGCCGCCGGCCCCCGACGTCGCCGGGGGCGCCGACCGCGCCGGTGGCTCGGGGCGCGACGCGGAGGAGGTGGACCGTGCTCGAGCTGCGTGACGTGACCTTCTCCTACGACGACGCGACCGGGACCGGGACGGCGGAGCCGACGCTGCGCGACGTCGGCCTGGTGCTGCCCGACGGCGAGCTGCACCTGGTGTGCGGCCGCACCGGGTCGGGCAAGTCGACGCTGCTCGGCCTGTTCAACGGCCTCGTCCCGCACTTCAGTGGCGGCCTGCTCGAGGGCGACGTGCGCGTCGACGGCACGTCCATCGTGGGCACACCGCCGCGCGAGCTGGCACACCTCGTCGGGTACGTGCCGCAGGACCCGCTGTCGGGGTTCGTGAGCGACGTCGTGGAGGACGAGCTGGCCTACGGCATGGAGCAGCTCGGGCTCGACCCGCAGACCATGCGACGTCGGGTGGAGGAGACGCTCGACCTGCTGGGCATCGCCGACCTCCGACGTCGCGCGCTGCGCACGCTGTCGGGCGGCCAGCAGCAGCGGGTCGCGATCGGCGCCGTGCTCACGATGCACCCCCGGATGCTGGTGCTCGACGAGCCGACGTCGGCGCTCGACCCCACGGCGGCCGAGGACGTGCTGGCCACGGTCGCCCGGCTCGTGGCCGACGTCGGGCTCGGGGTGGTGGTGGCCGAGCACCGGATGGAGCGGGTGATCCCCTTCGCAGACCGTCTCGTCGTGGTGGAGGGAGGTCGGGTGCGCGACGGCGACCCGGCCGACCTGCTGCGCGAGAGTCCCGTCGCGCCGCCGCTGGTGGAGCTGGGCCGGCTCGTCGGGTGGGAGCCGCTTCCGCTCACCGTCCGCGACGCGCGGCGTCGGGCCAGCGACCTGCGACCTCGGCTCGCGGGGGCGCCGACCCGGACCCCGCCGGTGCCGACGGGCCCCCCGGTGCTGCGGGCGCGCGACATCTCGGTCGACTACCGCCGGCACCGTGCGGTCAGCAGCGTCGACCTGACGGTCGACCCCGGCCAGGTCGTCGCGCTCATGGGCCGGAACGGATCGGGCAAGTCGTCGCTGCTGTGGGCGCTGCAGGGCGGACTCAAGCGCGCGAGTGGCTCCGTGGCCGTCGGGGCCGACGGGCTCGACCCGGCGGGCCTGTCGCCCGCGGCCGCCCGCGCCCTGGTGGGGCTCGTGCCCCAGACCGCGTCCGACCTGCTCTACCTCGAGACCGTGGACGACGAGTGCTCGGCGGCCGACACCCACGCGGAAGCCGAGCCTGGACGCTGCCGCGGTCTGCTCGACCGGCTCGCCCCGGGCATCGCCGGATCGCACCACCCCCGCGACCTGTCCGAGGGCCAGCGGCTCGCCCTCGTGCTGGCCATCGTGCTCACGACCTCGCCCCGTGTCCTGTTGCTCGACGAGCCGACGCGTGGTCTCGACTACGCCGCGAAGGCGCAGCTGGCGGCCATCCTGCACACCCAGGCGGCCGAGGGTCGCGGCGTCGTCGTGTCGACCCACGACGTGGAGTTCGTCGCGCAGGTGGCCGACGCCGTCGTCGTCCTCGCCGAGGGTGAGGTGGTCTCGGCCGGGGGCGTGTCCAAGGTCCTGGCCGAGTCGCCCGCCTTCGCCCCCCAGGTCTCCAAGGTGCTGGGCTCGGACTGGCTCACCGTCGCCGACGTCGAGGGAGCGCTCGCACGACCGCCCTCCACCGACGGGTGCGGCCACGCGTCGACCCAGGACGGGGGACGACGATGACGGCGCGGCTGGGCCTGCGCTCGGCCCTCGTGCTCGGCGTCGCGTCGCTCGCGGGCCTGGTCATGTTCCTGTGGCCGTTGTTCATCGAGCCGACCGCAGGGGCGGAGCGGGTCGACCAGCCGTTCCTGTTCATGGCGCTCCTGCCGATCGTCGTCATGGTGGTGGTCGCCGAGCTCACCGAGGGCGGCATGGACGCCAAGGCCCTGGCGATGCTCGGTGTGCTGACGGCGGTGAACGCGGCACTGAGACCCCTGGGTGCCGGGACGGCCGGCATCGAGACGGTGTTCTTCGTCCTCGTCCTCGCCGGGCGGGTGTTCGGGCCGGGGTTCGGCTTCGTGCTGGGGTGCACCTCGTTGTTCGCGTCGGCCCTGCTCACGTCGGGCGTGGGGCCGTGGCTGCCGTTCCAGATGATGTGCGCCGCGTGGATCGGGCTGGGCGCGGGTCTGCTGCCGCGGCGGGTCACGGGACGGGCGGAGATCGCGATGCTCGTGGTCTACGCCGTGGTCGTGGCGTACCTGTTCGGCATGTTGATGAACCTGTCGTCGTGGCCGTTCCAGCTCGGCATCGCCGCCCCCGGGGCCGAGGAGACGCTGCAGCTGGTGCCGGGTGCGCCGATCCTGGAGAACCTGCACCGCTTCCTGGTGTTCAACCTCGTCACGTCGACCTGGGGCTGGGACACGGGCCGAGCCCTCACGAACGCGCTGCTCGTGGCCACCCTCGGACCCGCCGTCCTGGTGACCCTGCGCCGGGCGGCTCGGCGCGCTCGGTACGGGCGGGCGGCGGAGTCGGTCCCGCAGGCCTGAGTCACGCACGCCGTCTGTGACGATGGACGACATGCTTCGCCACGTCCACCACCTGCTGTCCGTCGTCGTCTGCACCGCTGCACTGGCGGTCGCTCCGTCTGCGGCGCAGGCAGCCACCGAGGGTGAGTGCGGGCCCGACGACGTCGTGGTGGTGGTCGAGCCCGCGACGCTCGACGGTGATCGGCTCGTCCGCTGCGCCACGGACCTCGCCGACGACGCCAGCGCCTACGACGCTCTCCAGGCGGCCGGTCTCGACGTCGAGGAGACGCAGGGCTCCGCACCCTTCGTCTGCCGGATCGACGGTCGGCCGGACGCGGCGCAGGAGTCGTGCGGCGCCTCGCTCTCCGGCGACGGGTACTGGGCCTTCCTCACCGCCGACGAGGGCGGCGAGTGGGCCTACGCCCAGACCGGCGTGCGCGACCACGACGTCGCGGTGGGCGAGTTCCTCGCCCTGCGGTACCAGCTGCTCGCGGACGGGGAGGACGTCGTCGTCGAGACGGCCCCCACCGAGCAGACCCGCGCGGCCGCCGAGCTCGTGGCGACGCCTGGCGAGACCGACGACGTGGCCACCTCCACCGGGTACGCCGTCGGGTGGGTCGAGGTCGTCGTCTTCGTCCTCGTGCTCGGCTTGCTCGTGGTCGGCGCCGTGGTCCTGGCACGCCGCCGTCGACCCTGACGGTTCTCGCTGCCCGGCACACTGGGCCCATGCTCACGACTCACCAGCCGGGCCACACGGTCCGCTTCGACTGGGGCCCGGTCGGCGGCCGCGCGATCTCCGAAGGAGCAGACGTCGCCGTCGTCGTCGACGTGCTGTCGTTCACCACGGCGCTGGGGGTGGCGGTGGAGCGCGGCAGCGTCGTGGTGCCGTACCCGACCGGTCGCGCGGACGCGGCCGAGGTCGCGGCGCAGACCGGCGCGGTGCTGGCCGCCGACCGGGTCTCGGCGGGCCCGGACGAGCCCACGCTCTCGCCGGCGCGGCTGCTGCGGGTCCCGCTGCCGGGTCGTCTGGTGCTGCCGTCACCGAACGGGTCGGCCGTGGCGCACGCGCTCGCGGGCTCGGCCACGACGGTGGTGGGCGCGAGCCTGCGCAACGCGGCCGCCGTCGCTGCGTGGATCGCGCGGGAGCACGACGCCGACGACACCGTGGTCGCCGTGGTCGCCGCGGGGGAGCGGTGGAGCGACGGCTCGTTGCGACCCGCGCTCGAGGACCTGTGGGGTGCCGGTGCGGTGCTCGCGGCGCTCGAGGACTTCGAGTGGCCGGGCCTGTCGCCGGAGGCCGCCGCCGCAGCCGACGCCTACCGGCTCGTGCAGGGTCGCGAGGCCGCGCACCTGACGGCCTGCGCGAGTGGCGAGGAGCTCGTCGCGGCGGGCTGGTCCGACGACGTCGGCGTGGCGTCCGAGGTCGGTGCCAGCAGCGTCGTGCCGGTGCTGAGCGACCGCGGTTTCGTCGCCGCGCCGTGAAAGTCGGCGCATTCTGAAACTATTCATGACTTTGGTCCTGAATGCTCCCGTGAAATGCCCGCATTATTGGGTGCTGAGCGATATGGTTCCGGCATGGCGAAAAAGACCGTGGAAAAGTTCTACTCCGACCTGAGTGGCGACGAGATCGACACCCCGGCACCGACGGTGTCGTTCACGTTCGATGGAGTGGGCTACCAGGTCGACCTCACCGAGTCCGAGCGCCAGGCCTTCGCCGACGCCGTGGCTCCCTACATCGCCGTCGGCCGCCGCGCCGCCGGTCGCACCACCCGAAGCTCCTCCTCGGGGGGAGGTTCCGGCGTCGACGCCAAGGCCGTGCGCGCCTGGGCCCAGGAGCAGGGCCTCGACGTCCCGGCCCGTGGCCGCGTCCCGTCCTCGCTCATCGAGGCCTACCAGTCCGCCAACTGACCCGGGCCGGCCGGCTCATCGCTGCCCGAACACCACGCCGGTGAGACGCTCGGAGAGGTCCCAGGACCGCGCGGCGTCGTCGAGGTCGCCGAGCGGCTTCCAGAGGTCCTGCGGACCTGGCGCGCCGCCGGTACCGCCCAGGCCCTGCGGCCCGTAGAAGGACGCCGGGTCCGGGGCCGTCGCTGCCACCAGCGCGGGGAGCGCAGCGCTCTCGGAGGTGCCGACGAGCACGCCCAGCGCGGAGAGCCGGCGGATGACCCGCACGCCTAGCGTGTCGCCCGACCGGCCGACCTCCGGCCGCGCCGCGAGCAGGCTGGTCGGCGCCACGCCCGGGTGGGAGAGGTTGCTCGTGATGCCCCAACCCTGGGCCCGGCTCCGGCGGTCGAGCTCGAGGCCGAACAGGCCCAGGGCGATCTTGGACTGCCGGTACGCGCGCATGCCGTCGTAGGCGCGCTCGAACCCGGGGTCGTCCCAGTTGATGGTGCCGCTCCTGGCCGCAACGCTGACCTGCGACGTCACCCGTGCCCCGCCGGCCACGAGGAGCGGGAGCAGGTGGGCGGTGAGCGCGACGTGGGCGAGATGGTTCGTGCCGAGCTGCAGCTCGAAGCCGTCCTGCGTCGTCTGGCGCTCCGGCGGCGTCATGACACCCGCGTTGTTGACGAGCAGGTGGATCGGATCGCCCTCCGCCCGCATCGTGGTGGCGAAGGCCTCGACCGACGCGAGCGACGAGAGGTCGAGGTCGTGGAGGGTCAGGCGTGCCTGCGGGTGCCGGTCGCGGATCGTCCGCACGGCCGCGTCTCCCTTGGCGCGGTTCCGGACCGGCAGGACCACGTCGGCTCCTGCGGAGGCGAGCGTCCGGGCGATGACGAGCCCGATCCCGTCGCTCCCCCCGGTGATGACCGCGCGCCGACCGGTGAGGTCGGGGACGTCGATGTCGTAGGTCCTGGGTGCCACGGTGTCTCCTGACGATCGGGGCGGCACCTGCCGCCGACCCCACCCTTCGGCACTGCCCCGACCGGATCCAGGGTCTGACGATCCGTGGATGCGCGGACCGGTACGGGGCACGATGGAGCCATGATCGACAGGCCAGGGCTGGCGGACTTCCTCCGCGTCCGGCGCGAGGCCCTGCAGCCGGAGGACGTCGGACTCCCGCGCGGGCACCGGCGCCGCACGTCCGGACTGCGTCGCGAGGAGGTGGCGGTGCTGTGCCACATGTCGGCCGACTACTACACCCGCCTGGAGCAGGAGCGCGGCCCGCAGCCCTCGGAGCAGATGGTCGCGGCCATGGCCCAGGGGCTGCACCTGACCCTCGACGAGCGTGACCACCTCTTCCACCTCGCCGGGCACCGTGCGCCGGAGCGCGGCGCCGAGAGCGACCACGTGAGCCCCGGGATGCTGAGGATCCTCGACCGGCTCGAGGACACGCCGGCGGAGATCGTCACCGAGCTGGGCGAGACGCTGCGCCAGACCCGCCTGGGGGTGGCGCTCGTCGGTGACCTCGCCCGTTTCGTCGGACCCGAGCGCAGCATCGGCTACCGCTGGTTCGCCGTCCCCGGGGCGCGCGACCTCCACCCGCCGGAGGACCACGAGCACTTCTCCCGGATGTACGTCTCCGGTCTGCGCGGCATCGCGGCCCGTCGCGGCCCGACGTCGAGGGCGGCCCGCCTCGCCGCTCACCTCGTGGAGCGGAACGAGGAGTTCCGCGAGCTCTGGGACCGGCACGAGGTGGGCATCGTGCCGCACGAGCTCAAGAGGTACGACCACCCGATGGTCGGACGCCTGGAGCTGAGCTGCCAGATCCTGCAGGACACGCGGCAGGCGCACTCGCTCCTGGTCTACACCGCCGTGCCCGGCAGCGAGAGCCACGAGCGGCTGCAGCTGTTGTCGGTCGTCGGCGCCACGTCGGCCTGACCGGGGTCGCCGGCCTCGGCGACCGACATCGGCACGCGGGTCGGCCCGAGCTGGCTGGCGCCGTGACGTCCGGCCAGGACGTGCGACGTGCGAGGCGTCGTCCAGAGGTCAGGGCTTCTTCAGCAGCGACCCGGTGTGCACGCCGCGAGCGGTGCGGACGGCGACCAGGGCCCAGGCGCCGAGCAGGAGGACGAACAGGGCGCCGGCTGCGACCTGGAGCACGTGGTTGCCGGTCAGCTGGGCGAGCCCGGAGGTGCCGGTGACCACCGTGCCGACCGGGAAGGTGAAGGACCACCAGGTCAGGCTGAACGGAAGTCCTTGCCTGGCCGTGCGTGCGGTGAGGGTGACGGCGATGGCCAGCCACAGCATCGCGAAACCCCACAGGGGAACGCCGTAGACCAGGGCGAAGGCGTGGAACGCGGTGCCGTAGGGGGTGCCCAGCACGCCGGGAGCCACGGTGCCGAGGTGGTGGGCCGCGGTGATCGACTGCCCGATCGGGCCGAGGACGATCCAGAGGGTGGGGACCGCCCCGGCGGCCCCGACCCCGTGGTGCAGGAGACGGTTCCAGATGAGCACGATCATAACGACGCTGCACAGGAGCGTGAGGCCGAAGAACATGTAGCAGGCCAGCAGCATCGTCTGCTGCGCCTGACCGGCCGGGAGGTGGGGCACGAGGGCCGCGCCGGTGGCGGCGCTGACCATGGGTGGCACCACCGGCATGAGCCAGCCGCCGAAGGCGGAGTCCTCCTGGACCTCGTGCGCGGTGAAGGCGCGGATCGGCACCAATACCGCCGTGGTCAGACCGAGCAGGGTCCCGGAGGTCCACAGCACCCAGTCCAGCGTCAGCGCGGCGGTCATGCCGATCAGGTGGTGTCCCACGAGCACCCCGCCGGCGCCGACGGTCATGAGCCCCATCGCGGGGGCGCCGTAGAAGTGCGACATCACCGGGTCGTCCAGGTGGCCACGAGCCACCTCGCCGTGGAGCCGCCAGTGGCCGGCGGTCGCCACGACGACCACGACGAGCAGCGCGAGAGCGAGGACCCAGACCGCGACGGCGAGTCCGGTGATCCCGGGCACCGTGAAGGGCAGGGAGGCCGCAGCGACGGCGACGATGCCGGTGCCCATCACCGAGGCGAACCAGTTGGGTCCGATGAAGCCGAGCGCCGGAGCGCCCTCGAGCTCGCGCAGCCAGGTCGATCCGTCGCGAGGTCCGCGACCGGTGTGCTCCCCGGTCGTTGCGAGACGTGCGGTGGTCATGGCTCCACCGTGGTCCCGTCGAGCCGTCGGCGGTAGAACCCGTCTGCCTGTGGTTCCACAGGTCGAGCCTGTGGACAGGAGTAGCCTGGGGAGGTGCGCAACGTCCCCGACCTCGCGGCCCTCCAGCTCCTGGTGGACGTGGGCACCCACGGGAGCATCGGCGCCGCGGGCCGCGCGAACGGCATCACGCAGCAGTCGGCGTCCGAACGGCTGAGAGCCCTCGAGGCGCAGACGGGGCTGACTCTCCTGCGGCGCGCTGCAGGAGGGTCCACGCTCACCGAGTCGGGAGTCCTGGTGGTGGGCTGGGCTGCTCGGCTGATCGATCTCGCGCGGGAGATCGACGAGTCCATCGTCACCTTGCGCGAGGGGCGGGCCCACCAGCTGAGCGTCGCGGCGAGCATGACCGTCGCCGAGCACCTGCTGCCGCTGTGGCTCGTGCGTCTTCGCCAGCAGCACGACACCGTCGTCAGCCTGACCGCCACCAACAGCGAGCACGTGCGGACGGCCGTGGCGGACGGCTCGGTCGACATCGGCTTCGTGGAGGACGGTGCCGATCCCGGCGGACTGGCATCGCTGGTCGTCGCTCGCGACGAGCTGGGCCTGTACGCGGCACCGCACGACCCATGGGCTCGGCAGGGTTCCCCGCTGACGCCCCACGAGCTCGTCTCCCGACCACTGACGTGGCGCGAGCAGGGGTCCGGAACGCGACGCGTCGTCGACGACGCGCTCGCGGGGCTCGGTCTGACCGCCGCGGTACCGGCCGTCGAGCTGACCACCACGTCCGGCATCCGGTCGGTCGTCGGTGCAGGCAGCCCGCCTGCGTTCATGAGCCGGCGCACGGTACGCAGCGACGTGGAGGCCGGGCGGCTCGTCGAGGTGTCGACCACGGGGCTGGACCTCTCGCGGGACCTCACCGCGCTGTGGGTCGGCAGCGGCCGCCCGCCCGCGGGCCCCGTCCGTGACCTGCTCGCGATCGCCACCAGACCCCAGCCGTCATGACGGTGGGTCCACGCCCCCGCTGGTCCACGCCTCCACCGCGCCCTCGACGCCGAGGAGGACGAGGGTGCCGGCGAGGGCCATGACGGCGCGGTCGATGTTCATGGTGGTGAGGGCGAAGGGGTGGGGCCGGCCCGCTCCGGGGGATGGGGCGGGCCGACCCCGGTCCGGGGGTCAGTCGTGCGCGAAGGTGATGCTCGGCAGGATGCGCCTGAGCCATGCCGGGACGTACCAGGCGGCATGGCCGGTCAGGCGCAGCAGGACGGGCAGGAGCACCAGCCGGACGAGGAACGCATCGAGCAGGACGGCGACGCCGAGCACGACACCCATCTCCTTGGGCGGCAGCGGGCCGGACAGGGCGAAGGTGAAGAACACCGCCACCATGACCGCGCCGGCGGCGAAGATCACCCGGCCGGAGTGCGCGAGGGCTCCGACCATCGCCTCCTTCGGGTCGCCGCTGCGCTCGTAGTGCTCCTTGGCCGAGGCCAGCAGGAAGACGGTGTAGTCCATCGCGATCGCGAAGATCATGGCGAAGAAGAACACCGGCGCCCAGGCGTCGAGGAAGCCCTGGCTCTCGAAGCCGAGTAGCCCTGAGCCCCAGCCCTCCTGGAAGACGAGGCGGGCGACGCCGAACGCGGCCGCCGTCGAGAGCAGGCTGACCAGTGTCCCGAGCAGGGAGATGAGCGGTGCCTGCAGGGCGACGAGCAGCAGCAGGAAGCCCAAGATGAGGATGACGCCGATGACCAGCGGGGTGGAGTCGTCGAGCTGGGTCTTCAGGTCGAGGTTCTCCACGGCGGCACCGCCGACCTGCGCGGTGTCGGGGAGCTCGGCGCGCAACCGGTCGACGGTCGCGGCAAGGGCCGGGTCCGACGGATCGACGGTCGGGACGGCCTGGATCATGGCCAGGTCCGAGCCGTCGGGTGCGGGCTGGGCGGGCATGGCGGCGGCGATGCCGTCGTCGGCACCGATGGTCGCGCCGGCGGCCTGGGCCTGTTCCTTGGCGACGACGATCTGCAGGGTGCCGGGGGCGCCCGGGCCGAACGCCTCCTGGACGCGGTCGTACCCGACGCGGGCGGACGCGTCCTCGGGCAGCACCGTGATGGACGGCATCGCGGTGCTCAGGCCGACGACCGGGGCGGCGAGCGCGACGAGCACGACCAGGGCGGCGGTGCCCCAGAGGAGGGGTCGACGCCAGAGACGCTCTCCCCAGGCGGCGAAGCGTGGCGAGCGGTGCTCACCGGTCCTGACCCAGGGCAGCGCGAGCTTGTTGATGCGGTGGTCGAGCCTGACCAGCACCAGGGGCAGCAGGGTCAGGGTCGCGGCGAGCACGAAGACGACGGAGAGCATGATGCCGCCGGCCATCGAGCGGAACGACGGCGAGGGCACGAGCATCACCGCGGACAGGGAGATGAGCACGGTCAGGCCGGAGAGCAGGACGGCCTTCCCGGCGGTGTCCATCGTCTGGGCGATGGCGCGTTGCGCGGTGAGCTTGGCTCCCATGCGGGCGGCGCGGTAGCGGACCACGAGGAACAGGGCGTAGTCGATGCCCAGGGCCAGGGAGAACATCATGGCGAAGTTCATCGCCCAGATGGAGACCGGGACGAGCTCGTTGATGAGCACCAGGGAGCCGGCCGAGGCGACCAGGCCGGACAGGGTCAGCAGGAGCGGGAGGCCGGCGGCGACCAGGGCTCCGAAGGCGAGGACGAGGATGGCCAGGGTCACGGGCCAGGAGACCATCTCGGACTTCAGCATGGCCTCGAGGTTGGCCTCGTTGAAGTCCGACCACAGCAGCGAGGAGCCGGTCGGGTTGACCTGGATGCCGTTGCCGGACAGGTCCTGCAGGGGGTCCTTGAGGTCGGTGGCGACGCGGACCATCTCGTTGGTGTCGGCACCGGCGCCGGCGAGCACGATGGCCGTGGAGCCGTCCTGGCTCAGGGTCGCTCCGGGCTGGGGTGCGACGACGTCGGCGATGCGCGGCTCGTCCTCGAGCAGGGCGGTGACCTTCGCGATGGTCTCGGCGCCACGCCCCTCGGTGACCTGGCCGCCGTCGCTGTGGACGACGACCTGGATGGCCGAGGAGGCGTTCCCGCCGAAGTGCTCGCGGGCCAGCTCGCGGGCGGCGACGGACTCGGATCCGTTGGCCTGCCAGCCGGCGCCGGACAGGTTGTGCTCGACCTTGGGTGCGAAGACGCCGAGGCCGATGACCAGCAGCAGCCAGGTGATGGTCACGACCTGGCCGTGGGTGGCGACCCAGGTGCCGAGGCGACCGAGTGGGCCGGAGGAGATCGGCGTCTCCCGTCCAGGAGCGGGTGGGTCGATCGTCGATGTCATGCGTTCTCCAGGTGCCGAAGTGAGTGGCCGGGAGGACGATCTTTTATCCCCCCGGGGGGTTCGGCGAGGAATCTAGCACATCCCCCCAGGGGGATGTATGGTCGAGGGTGACGGCACCGCCCGGTGCCCTCGGAACCGAGGAGCGACATGACCCAGCTGACGATGAAGGTGACGACCGCGAAGGGCTACGACGAGACGGTCGAGCTGGTCCGTGCCAGCCTCGGCGACGCCGGCTTCGGCGTGCTCACCGAGATCGACATCAAGGCCACCCTGAAGACCAAGCTCGACGTCGACGTCGAGCCGCAGGTCATCCTCGGCGCCTGCCGACCCCAGCTCGCGCACGCCGCCCTGCAGGCCGACCCGTCGATCGCGGCGCTCCTGCCCTGCAACGTCGTCGTGCGCGCCGACGGCGACCGGACCGTGGTCGAGGCGTTCGACCCCCAGGCCATGACCGCGATGGCCCCTGACGCGGCGGTCGAGCTGCGCGACATCGCCGCAGATGCCCGAGCGCGCCTCCAGGGCGCGCTCGAGACGGTGGAGAACGCCTGACGGAGGAGCCGCGGTCGTGCACGGCTCCCCACGGGGTGGGCGGAGGACAGGCGACTCCGTCGCTCGCAGAGCTCGGTCCTTTCCGTATCCGCTCGCTCGAATCAGCGTCCGGGAACCCCTCGGCGCGGTCGGGAACGACGGAACCCCTCGGGAGGCTCGGCGATCTTGACCGCGGGGGCTGCGGCTGGGGGCGCGCTGGGCCGTCGCGGCTGAAGGCGAGCCTCCGCCGGCTCGTCTCGCACATCACCAGCGCAACGACAAGGAGCCGCACTCGTGTGCGGCTCCTTGCTCGGCGGCGGAGGATAGGGGACTCCGTCCCTCGCAGAGCTCGGTCCTCCCCGAATCCGCCACCCTGGATGTCGGCCGCAGCCCCTCGGCGCCGGCGAGCATGACGAAGCCCCTCGAGCTCGATGAGCCGAGGGGCCACGTCCGACGCGGAGGATAGGGGATTCGAACCCCTGAGAGCTTTCACTCAACCCGCTTTCCAAGCGAGCGCACTAGGCCACTATGCGAATCCTCCGCCGACGAGCGTACCCGTCGCATCCCGCCTGGAGGGCACCGGGTCAGCCCCCGTATGCTGGCCGCAGCCCCTCGCGTGGCGCTATCTCACCCAATCCCCCAGGGCCGGAAGGCAGCAAGGGTCAGTGGGCTCTAGTGGGTGCGCGAGGGGTCCTCACGTTCCCGGGGCTCCTTCGAGCCCGCGCCTCGCTCAGGGGTCGTCGGCGAGGATGGGCCCGTGCTCGACGACCTCGCGCCGCAGCGGCGGCGCACCTTGCTGGCGGGGTCGGCGCTGCTCGTGGCCGTGGCGCTGGTCGCGGCCGGCATCGGGGTCGTCCGCGCGCTCGACCGCGCCGAGCCCGCGCCGCAGGACGAGCTCGGACCCGTGCTCCTCGTCTCGGGCTACGGCGGGCGCGTGGCGTCGCTCGACCCTCTCCGTGACGCGCTCCGGTCGGCCGGTCGCGACGTCGAGGTGCTCGAGCCCGACGGCGACGGCAGGGGAGACCTGCGCGCCCAGGCCGCTGCACTCGGCCGCGCCGCCGACGCGGCGCTCGACCGCTCGGGCGCGGACTCGGTCGACGTCGTGGGGTACTCCGCCGGCGGTGTCGTGGCCCGGTTGTGGGTGCGCGACGAGGGCGGTGCGGACGTGGCTCGACGGGTGCTGACCATCGGCTCGCCCCACCACGGCACCGACGTCGCCGCGCTGGCGGTCGAGATCGCGGGCAGCTGCCCTACTGCGTGCGAGCAGCTCGTGCCCGACAGCGACCTCCTGCGTGGCTTGAACGCCAGCGACGAGACCCCCGCCGGACCCGAGTGGGTCACGCTGCGCTCCGACGCCGACCGGGTGGTCGTCCCCACGGACTCCGCGGAGCTCGAGGGCGCGCTCAACCTGCGGGTGCAGCAGCTCTGCCCGCGCGCGGGCACCACGCACCGCGCGCTGCCCGGTGACGCCGCGGTGCTCGCGACGGTGGCCTCGGCGCTCGGTCGTGGCGCCGTTCGAGCGCCGACCGACGTCAGCTGCTGACGTCCTTGCTCGAGAAGTTGGCCCACGCCGCGCCCAGGAAGACGACCAGGTAGGCCGTCTGGGCGGCGACGCCGCGCACCACCTCGGTCCACCGGATGGGGTCGCGGAACAGGTCGACGAACGCGAGCCAGTAGCGGGTCGGCAGGTACGGCTGCAGCACGTCGGCCGCCTCGAGGCCGAGGAGCACCGTCGAGCCGATGAGCACCGCCACCGTCCCGAGCGCGGCGGTCAGCCCGGACTCCACGATCGTGGAGAGCAGCAGCGCGAGCGCGGCCACGCCCAGCATCATCCAGGTCACGTAGCCGAGCGCCAGGACCGTCCGCTGGATCATCTCCGTCTGGCTGAGGGTGGAGCCGGAGACGCTGGTGACCGTGCCGCTCGGATCCCCGTCGCCGAGCAGCAGCCGTCCGAGGACGTAGGCGACGACCGCCACGACCAGCACGGCCACGAGCACGAAGGCCACGACGCTCACCAGCTTCGCCACCAGCAGCCGGGTGCGACCGACGGGGCGGACGAGCAGGTAGCGCAACGTGCCGGTCTGCGACTCGCCGGCGATGGCGTCGCCCGCTACGACCGCCACCGCGACCGGCAGGAACAGCGGGAGCACGATGCCGAGCGCGGCCAGCGGGAACAGGGTGCCGTCGGTCAGGACGGCGGACAGGAACGGGGGCCCGGTGCCCGGTCGCGGACCGAGCTGCGTGGTCGCGAGCAGCACCGCCACGAGCGCGGGCAGGGCGTTCAGCATCGCGATGACCACCCACGTGCGTCGGCGCCGCAGCATCGCGGCCAGCTCCACCCGGATCATGTGGCCTCGCTCGCGCGCAGCACGACGTCCTCCAAGCTGACGCGCAGCGGCCCCACGGAGTCGACGCGGACGCCGGCGGACACCAGCCGTGCGTTCACCCGGGCCGGGTCGTCGGACACCACCACCAGGCGCTCCCCGGCGGACGACTCCACGGCCTCGCCGAGCAGGGCGACGGCACGCTCGACGTCGCGGGTGCCCACCACGACGCGCCCGCTGGGAGCCACGAGGGTCTCGAGCTGGTCCTGCAGCACCAACCGCCCGCGGTCGAGCACCCCCACACGGGTGCACATCTGCTCGATCTCGCTCATGAGGTGGCTGGACAGGAAGATCGTGGTGCCGTCGCGGTTGAGTGACAGCAGCAGCTCGCGGATCTCCCGGATCCCTTGTGGGTCGAGTCCGTTGGTGGGCTCGTCGAGCACCAGCAGCCGCGGCCGACGCAGCAGCGCACCGGCCAGGCCCAGGCGTTGGCGCATGCCGAGCGAGTACGCACGCACGGGCCGTCGGTCGGCCGGGTCCAGGCCCACCTGCTCGAGCACCTCGACGATGCGACCGGACCGTCCCCGCCGCCGCGCGTCGGGCCCGGCGGCGTCGAAGGTGGCGAGGTTCCTGCGCCCCGACAGGTACGGGTAGGCGCCGGGTCCCTCCACCAGGGCGCCGACGCGCGGGAGGACCGACGCGGCCGACGCGGGCATCGCCTCGCCGAGCACCTCGGCCTCCCCGGAGGTGGGCAGCACGAGGCCCAGCAGCATCCGCACCGTCGTGGTCTTGCCGGAGCCGTTGGCGCCGAGGAACCCATAGACGTCGCCCTCGCGCACGTCGAGGTCGATGCCGTCGACGGCCGGCACGCCGCGGTAGCGCTTCGTCAGCGCACGGGTGCGGATCATCGCTGCCCCACCTGCTCGGCCAGCTCGGCTGCGGCGTCCGCAAGCACGTCGGGCGTCACCGTCCCGGCCAGCAGGAAGGTGCCCCGCCCTCGACCGCCCTCGGTGAGCAGCACCGAGAGCGGACCGATCTCCAGTGAGGTGCCCGCGTCGGTCCGGACGGCCGCCGACCTGTCCAGCTGCTCGCGCACCTGGCCGGCGAGGCCGCGGCGCAGCGGCACCGCCACCAACGCGGTGGGTCCGCGGCCGTAGACGCCGACGGCCCCGAGCTCCTCGGGGTCGCCCCGGCGCTCGAGCCCCGCGACGGCGTCGGGGAGCGTGAACGGCGCGAAGGCGTTGGCGCCCGCGGCGACGTCGATCGCGTCGCGGAAGCCCACACGGGCGCCCGGGGGAGCGGTGAACGTGGTGGTGCCCGGATCGGGGGTCGTCGGGTCGAACCGGGTGACGGTGGTGGACACCACGGGCAGGTCCGAGGCGGTGCCCACCACGTCGACGCGCAGCGCCAGACCGGTCTCGGCGTCCGCCCACACGTCGACCTGCTCGATGGTCGACTGCTCGTCGGCCGGCTCCAGCCGCAGCCCGGGCGCCGACCGGCCCGCCACGCGTCGCTCCGGCAGACGGGACAGCTCGGCGGGCTCGGCCCCGGCGAGCAGCCGCCGGGCCAGCCGTGACGGCACGAGGTCGGACGCGTCGGGCAGGCGGACCGTGGCGTAGGGGGACGACGTGGCGCGCTCGGACTCGAAGCGCCAGGTGGTGAGCAGCTCGCCCTCGCGCACCAGGTCGGTCTCGCCGCTCGACCGGACACGGTCCACGCGCCACTGCTCGTCCGAGCGCCACCAGACGCGCAGGGTGCTGGTGTCGCCCAGCAGGTCGGCGACCCCGGCGAACGAGTCGGTCTCCGGGATCTGCAGCGAGCCGCGGCTGCGCACCTCGCCCGACCACCCCAGGTCGCGTGATGCGGTGATCCGCTCGAGCAAACGGCTCGCCGAGACGTCGGAGGCGTCGGCCGGGAGCAGGCGGGGAAGCACCGGCGCCGCGGCCAGCAGGGCCGACACCAGTGCCACGAGCAGCCAGCGTCGGGCGGAGGGCTTCATCTGCTCACCACGGTACGAGGTGGGGCCCCGCCCCGCCGGGTGGAGCGGGGTGGATCCGGGGCCGTCGAGTGCGCCGGTGGCGCGCGGTGGCGCGGCTGCCCTCGACGCACGACAGCCGCACGTGGCGCCGGAAAAGGATCTGCGCCACGTGCGGCTGGATCGTGGGTCGAGCCGCGCTCCGCCCGTCAGCCGATGGGGTCGACGACGCCGTGGTCGGCCACCGAGCGGGCCAGCGTGAGCAGGTGCTCCGAGCCGTCGCCGAGCGTGTGGTCGATCGCGGTCAGACGGCTCGTGTAGTGGCCGACGGAGTACTCCGCGGTCATGCCGATGCCGCCGTGCAGCTGGATCGCCTCCTGGCCGATGTGACGGCCCGTGCGGGAGACGAGCCGCTTCGCCCGCGCGGCGGCCTCGACGGCCCGGTCCGGATCGTCCTGGAGGACCAGGGTGGCCCAGGTGACGATGCTGCGGGCCAGCTCCGCCGACACGTACAGGTCAGCGGCACGGAACGTGAGCGCCTGGAACGTGTTGAGGGTGACGCCGAACTGCTTGCGCGTCTTCAGGTACTCGGTGGTCGTGCGCAGCGCGACCTCCATGGCGCCGACGGCCTCGTGCGACAGCGCGATCTGCCCTCGCGCGACGGCCTTCGCGACGGCAGCCTCGGCGTCCGCGCCCGCGTCGCCCAGGGGCGTGGCCGCAGCGCCGTCGAACGCCACGCGCGCCGCGCGACCGCCGTCGTGCGTGCGGTAGCCGATGCGGTCCACGCCACCGGCGGAGGGGTCGACGACGAACACGCCGACGCCGGCGTCGGTACGGGCCGTGACGACCAGCAGGTCGGCACGCTCACCGTGGAGCACGGGCTCCTTGACGCCCGTGAGCGCCCACGCCGCTTGCCCAGAGCCTGTCGAAGGGCCGGACTCGGCGGCCACGACCGCGTCGTCGACGTCGTGGTGGGCGAAGGAGAGCACCAGGGCGCCCTCGGCCACGCGGCCGATGACGTCGGCGCGCTGCTCGGCCGAGCCGAGGTCGGCCACCAGGCCGGCGGCCAGGATCGTCTCGAGGTACGGCTCGGGCGCGAGCACCCGTCCGATCTCCTCGGCCACGATCGCGACCTCCACGGGTCCGGCGCCGAAGCCGCCGTCCTCCTCGGAGAACGGCAGTCCGAGCGCACCGAGCTCGGCGAGCTGCTGCCAGGCCTTCTCGGAGAACCCGGGGTCGGTCTTGGTGACCTCGCGGCGGGTCTCCGACGAGTCGTAGGTCTTGCTCAGCAGGCCGCGCACCGCGTCACGCAGGGCGGTCTGCTCGGAGTCGAGGGTGAAGTCCATGGCTGCCTCACAGTTCCAGGATGGTCTTGGCGATGATCTGACGCTGCACCTCGTTGGAGCCGCCGTAGATCGACGCCTTCCGGAAGTTGAGGTACTGCGGGGTGCTGACGCGAGCCCAGTCGGGCACGTCGGAGCCGTCTCCGGCGCCGGACGCGAGCGAGAGCGGGCCGGCGAGGTCGACGTAGAGCTCGGTGACGGCCTGCTGCAGCTCGGTGCCGCGCAGCTTGAGCACCGACGACGCCGGGTGCGGCTTGCCGTCGGCGGAGTGGGCCACGACGCGCAGCGCCGTCAGCTCGAGGGCGAGGATCTCGTTCTCGAGATCCGCCACGCGAGCCGCGAGCAGCGGGTCCGACGTGAGTCGTTCACCCGCCGCCTCCTTGGCGGCGGACAGCCAGCGCTTCGTCGAGCCCACGGGCGCCACGCCGACGCGCTCGTTGCCGAGCAGGAACTTGGCGTAGTCCCAGCCGCGGTTCTCCTCGCCCACGAGGTTCTCGGCCGGCACGCGCACGTCCTCGAAGAAGACCTCGTTGACCTCGTGGCCACCGTCGATGAGCTCGATGGGACGCACGGTCAGGCCGGGCGACGTCATGTCGATGAGCAGGAATGAGATGCCCTGCTGCTTCTTGGGCGCGTCGGGGTCGGTCCGCACGAGCGTGAAGATCCAGTCGCCGTACTGGCCCAGGGTGGTCCACGTCTTCTGGCCGTTGACGACGTACTCGTCGCCCTCGCGCCGGGCCGTGGTGCGCAACGACGCGAGGTCGGAACCGGCGTCGGGCTCGGAGAAGCCCTGGGACCACCAGATGTCGAGGTTGGCCGTGGCGGGCAGGAAGCGTTCCTTGAGCTCCTGGGAGCCGAACGCGGCGATGACCGGACCGACCATGGACGCGTTGAACGCGAGCGGGATCGGCACGCAGGCCAGCTGCATCTCCTCGTGCCAGATGTGGCGCTGCAGTGGGGTCCAGTCCTTGCCGCCCCACTCGACGGGCCAGTTCGGCACGGCGAGACCGGCGGCGTTCAGCGTCTGCTGCGCCTCGACGATCTGCTCCTTGCTGAGCTCGCGCCGAGCGGCGACGGTGTCGCGGATGTGCTGCGGGACCTGGGTGGTGAAGAACGTGCGCATCTCCTCGCGGAATGCGGCGTCCTCCTCGGACAGACGAAGCTTCATGGGGACTCTCCGGGTGGGTAAGCGCTTGCTTAATCGTCACGATACGCGCTGCACCCGTCACCCTGCCAGGTGCCGGGCCCCACGGCTCGACGAACGACGGCCCTGCGGGCCGGCTCGGTCAGCCCTTCTGGCGACGGGCGGCGGCAGCGCGCAGCGGCCCGACGAGGCGGGGTCCGGCCAGTCGACGCTCGAGGCGACGTGCCTCGCGTCCGAGCGGCTGGGCCACGTACTGTCCGAGCAGCACGCCGGAGGCGAGCGCCACGGCGACGCCCGCCGCGGTGATCATCCAGAGCAGCCCGAGGAGGTTCTCGGCAGCCAGCAGCGACAGTGCACGGAAGATCGACAGGCCCGGCAGCAGCGGCACGATGCACGAGACGACGACGACGAGTGGCGGCACCCTGAAGCGACGGGCCACCGAGTAGCCGACGAAGCCGACGGCGAACGCAGCGAAGCCCGCCGCGGCGGGTCGCCCGACGTCGGCCTGGGTGAGTGCGGCGTAGGCGCCCGAGGTGACGGCGGCGAGCAGCCCGATGGGCACGACGATGCGCTTGGGGGAGTAGGCCGAGAGCGCGAAGGCACCGGCCGTCACGCCGGCCCCGGCCATCACCTGGGGCAGCTGCGAGAGGCCGGAGGCCCCCGGGTCCAGGGCGAAGTCGACCCCCAGCCACGCGCCGACCTGCAGGCCGGCGGAGACGCCGACGATGATGCCGACGGTCGCGATCATCACCTCCATGATCCGGGCGTTGGCCGTGATCGAGAAGCCGGTGAGCGCGTCCTGGATGGCACCGATGAAGCCGAGTCCGGCGAGCAGCATGATGATGGCGGCCGTCACCACCAGGGACGGGTTGACCATCGCGGGCGTCGCGGCCACGGCCACGGCGATGAGCGTGGCGAGGAGCGCTCCGGCCACCTGGGAGTAGAAGAAGGGCAGCCGCAGACGCTCGATCCGTCGTTGCAGGACCTCGATCGCGGCGCCGGCGACCCCGGCCACGGCCAGCACGATCCAGTCGCCGCCCAGCAGGAGCGCCACGCCCGCACCGGTGAGGCCCCAGCTGGCCGTGATCGCCCAACGCGGCCGGGGGTGGCCGGTGGAGGCGATCCGAGCGACGCGGGACGCGGCCTCCTCGCGGTCGATCTCGTCGGTGAGCAGCGCGGTGACGAGCAGGTCGACGGCGGTCAGGTCGGCGTAGTCGACCTCGCGGTGGGTCACGTGCCGGCGCATCACGATCGGCAGGTCGTCCACGCTCTCCTGGTGGCTCAGCGTGAGCGACGTGAAGGTCACGTCGACGAGCGTCTGCCGCAGTCCGAGGTGGTGGGTCACCGAGGCCATCGTGGCGGTCACGTCGGCCGCGCCCGCACCGTTGGACAGCAGCATCTCGCCGATCCTCAGGGCGAGGTCGAGCGTGCGCTGCACGTCCTTGGAGTCCGTCATGATCACCATGGTGCCGAATGGTCTGGAGGCTCTCTACGGGTGGCCCGGCGCGATCGCACGGCCGCTGGGAGACCGGCTCGGTATCCTCCCCTGGAGGAGGAACTTCGACATGGCGGAACAGGTGGACGACGGGCTCGACGACCGGCTGGCGGCGATGGCCCGCGAGCTGGCCACGCAACCCACGGCGGAGCGCACCGCCGAGCGGCTGACGTCGTTGGCGCTCGAGCTGGTCCGTGGTGCCTCCGACGCGGGAGTCTCGCTGGTGCGGGCCCGCCGCCGGATCGAGACCGTGGCCCCGACCAGCGAGCTCGTGGCCCGGGCCGACGACCTGCAGCACAGGCTCCACGAGGGTCCGTGCGTCGACGCTCTGGACGCCGACGAGATCGACGCCCCTGACCTCACGAGTGACGAGCGTTGGCCACGGTGGCGTCCCGAGGTGGTCCAGGCCGGTGTCCGGGCCATGTTCTGCGTGCAGCTGAACCTCGACGACCGGGGCCTGGGTGCCCTGAACCTGTACGGCAGCTCCGTCGACGCCTTCGACGAGGAGGACCGCGACGCAGCCCGTCACCTCGCGAGCCACGCTGCCATCGCCATCGCGTCGTCGCAGGAGCGGGAGTCCCTGCAGGAGGCCCTCGCCAGCCGCACGGTGATCGGCCAGGCCGAGGGCATCCTCATGGAGCGCTTCGGCGTCGACGCCGACCAGGCGTTCGCGGTGCTCGTGCGGTACTCGCAGCACCACAACGTGAAGCTGGCGCAGGTGGCGCGCGACCTGGTCCACACGCGCAGCCTGCCCGGGATCGACTGAGCGTCAGTCCTGCGAGGTCCCCTCGTCCGGCAGGTCGCCTTCCTCGACCAGTCGACGCGCGACGTCGCGGAGCTTGACGTTGTGGTGCTGGGAGTGGCGGACGAGCACCTGGAAGGCCGCGTCGACCGTCAGCCGGTAGCGCTCCACCAGCACGCCGACCGCGATGCCGATGTCGCCACGCGCGTCGAGGGCGCGACGCAGGCCGTCGCGGTCGTGCGCGACGCCGAGCGTGACCGAGGCGAGGCCACCCAGCTCGGTGGCGCGCAGGCGCGCCTCGTCGTCGAACGCGTCCGGGTCCGCGGCGTACAGCTCGAGCCGGCCGGGCTCGCCGCTGCGGCTGGACAATGGCACCACGACGACCGACCGGTGACCCACCGCTGCGACCTGGCGACCCCAGGCGCGCCAGCGCGGGTCATCGACGACGTCCCGGACGTGGACGTGGGCGGCGGGTCCGACGTCGGCGAGCGTGAGGCCGGCTCCTGGGCCTCCAGGGAGGCCGAGCGCCTCCATCGCCTCGGGCGACGTCGCCGCGAGCGCCGGTCGGCCCGAGGCATCCGGCACCATCACGGCCGCTGCGTCGCACGGGACCACGGCGAGTGCGAGCGAGGCGATGCGGTGCGCGACCGACTCGGTGGGCGGCGGCTCGACGCGGTGCGCCGAGGACGCCGAGGGGCTCGGCCCGAGCGGCGTGGAGCCCGAGTCCTCGGGCGAGGACGGCGACGAGGGTGGAGCAGGACGGGTCAGCGCGACCACCTCCTGGTGCGTGAGGTCGTCGGCTGCTGCTCAACCGAGAGGTAGCGAACCACATCGGCGTGGTCCGACCCGCGCCGGGTCAGTCCTCGTCGATGAGACCCTCGCGCCGCGCCTCGCGGACGATGCGTCGCAGGTTGTCCAGGCGTCCGCAGTCCGCGTCGATCTGCTCGTTGCGCTCGGTCGCGAAGGCCTCGCCGAGCTTCGCGAGGACCTCGGGTCCGAGCTCCTCGCGCGCCGGGTTGAGGATGGTCAGCTCCTCCTCGGTGAGGTGGTGGCTGACGAGTCGGGTCAGCTCCTCGACGGCGTCGTCGAACTTCTGCGTGTCGGTGGCGGCGCACTCCATGACCGCGAGCAGGGCCTCGTTGCCCTCGGCGTGCTCGTGCTCGCCGTGGTCGGCCTCGTGCGCGTCGACGGCGCGACGCTTCTTGAGCTGCGGGTACACGTGTCGCTCCTCGGCCTCGGCGTGCGCGACGTGCAGGGCCGAGAACGCCTGACGCACGGCGTCGCGGTCGGAGGCGGTGCTGCGCAGCTGGCGCAGCAGGTCCTCGAAGCGGCGGTGGTCGTCGAGGATCAGCTCGATGACGTCACCCGAGACGGGGCGGCCCAGGTCGATGGTGGTGGAGGAGGTCATGGCGCGAGCGTAGGCACGCGCGATCGGTCGCGCACGTCGTGCATGAGTGCCTCGGTCGTGGGTACGTGCCCGCCATGACGACCCGGATCGGACTGGACCAGGGCCGACGATCGGCCCTCGTGCTGAGCATCGCCCACGCCGAGGACGTCGAGCACCTGCAGGAGCTCGAGGAGGACTCTTCCCCGGACCCGGTGCTGTGCCTGGTGCCGACCGACGTCGAGCCGGACGCGGAGGTCCAGGCGCTCTGGCACCGTGTCGCGGAGCACCGCTTCGTCGTGGTGCTGCGCTACGGCCTGCCCGGTTCCGAGGCCCCGGACCTCCGTGGGGGTGGTGAGCTGGCTGCGCCTGCGGTGCTGGCCGCCATCTCGCGCGTGGCGGCCTGGACCACCGAGCAGGACGAGCCCGGCCTGCGGCTCATGGTCCTCGAGCCCGCCGCGCAGGAGGGCGCCCGCGGGACCCTGACGGGTGAGCCCGAGATGCAGGACCCGACGATCCGCGCGAACGTCGACGTGTGCACGACAACGGAAGGAGTCACGATGACCATCGCCCCTGACGACCCGTTCGCGGTGCCCCAGCCGGACGCCGATCCCACGGCGGAGCTGGGTGCCGATCCGGAGGTCCGGCCGATCGAGCCCGACGACCCGGACGACGTGCCCGAGGTCCCCCTCGAGCCGACGCCGGCTCCCGACGAGACGGGGATCCGATGAGTGACGGCTTCCCCGCCCAGCAGCAGGACCCGCCCGGCAGCACCGCGGCGATGGATCCTCGGCCGGACCACGGCGAGCAGTCCTACGTCGGCCACGGCCGCCTCGAGGGCAAGGTCGCGCTCGTCACCGGAGGTGACTCCGGCATCGGCCGCGCGGTCGCGATCGCCTACGCACGCGAGGGAGCCGACGTCGCCTTCACCCACCTGCCCGACGAGAGCGACGACGCCGCCGAGACCGGTCGCCTGGTCGTCGAGGCCGGCCGTCGCGTGCTGGCCCTCGAGGCGGACCTGCGCGATCGCGCCGCCTGCGACGACGTGGTCGCGCAGACGGTGCGCGAGCTGGGCGGGCTCGACGTGCTGGTGAACAACGCCGGCTACCAGATGGCACGCGAGGAGGGCATCGAGGCGCTGACCGACGAGAACCTCGACCGGGTGCTCAAGACCAACCTCTACGCCGCGTTCTGGCTGACCCGCGCGGCGGTGCCGCACCTGCGGGAGCGCGGGGGCAACGTCATCAACAACACGTCGATCCAGGCCTACGAGCCGTCGACCTCGTTGCTGGACTACGCCTCGACGAAGGCGGCGCTCAACAACCTGACGGTCAACCTGGCCGCGGAGCTGGGCGCCGACGGCATCCGCGTGAACGCGGTGGCGCCCGGTCCCATCTGGACGCCGCTGCAGCCCGCCACCCAGCCGGCGGAGAAGATCGAGCAGTTCGGCTCGGACACGCCGCTGGGCCGCGCCGGCCAGCCGGCCGAGGTGGCTCCCGCCTTCGTGTTCCTGGCGTCGGAGCGCGACGCGAGCTATGTGTCGGGCACGGTGCTCGGTGTCACCGGAGGCAAGCCGGTCTTCTGACCGGACCCCACGATCGAACCACAGGAGGTGCGCCATGCCGGCAGGCAAGGACGCGAGCGACGAGCCGTCGCTGAAGAACCCCGAGATGTACGAGGCGCTACGTGACGACGGCGCCTCGAAGGAGAAGGCCGCTCGCATCTCCAACGCGGCCGCGCGCGACGGGGAGAAGACCGTCGGCAGGCGCGGAGGCGAGTCCGGCTCGTACGAGGACTGGACGGTCGAGGACCTGCGCGGCCGAGCGAAGGAGCTCGGGCTCGAGGGCTACTCGGACCTGCGCAAGGACGAGCTGATCGAGAAGCTGCGCCACCACTGAGGCGTGGTCCACCCTGCCGGGGGTGGGAACGGCTGGAAGACTGTCCGCATGACCGACGGAGAGTCCGCCAGCGTTGCTCCCGCCCCCGAGGGTGGGTCGCCCCCGCTGAGCGACCTCGCCGCCGCCGTCCTGGTGTTCGGCTCGTCCGCCGCGGTGCTGGTGGTCGAGATCGTCGCGCTGCGTCTGCTGGCCCCCTACCTCGGCCTCACCCTCGAGACGTCGACCACGGTCATCGGGCTCGCGCTGGCCGCCATCGCGGCCGGCTCGTGGGCCGGCGGCAGGGCGGCCGACACGATCGACCCGCGCCGCGCTCTCGCGCCTCTGCTCGCCGTCTCGGGCCTCGTCATCGCCGCCACGCCGTTCGCGGTGCGCAGCGTGGCCGACCCCGAGGCCGTGGGGCTGCTGTACCTGGTGGCTGCGGCGACGATCGTGGTGCCGGGCGCCCTGCTCTCGGCGGTGACGCCGATGGTCACGAAGCTGCTGCTGCGCACCCTCGACGAGACCGGCACGGTCGTCGGACGTCTCTCCGGCATCGGCACGGTCGGCGCCATCGTGGGGACCGTGCTGACCGGCTTCGTGCTCATCTCGCACGTCCGGGTGAGCGCGATCCTCGTCGGGCTGGGTGTGCTCCTGGCACTGGCCGCGGCCGTGCTGGAGCTGCGTCTGCGAGGTCCCGGCTTCGGCCTGCTCGCCGTCGGCGGCGCGATGGTCGTCGGCGGCACCGCGGCGCTGGCGCCCAGCGGGTGCGAGGTCGAGACCACCTACCACTGCGCATCGGTGGAACCCGGAGGCTCGACGCCCGACGGACGTCTGCTCGTGCTCGACGGCCTGCGTCACTCGTTCGTCGACCTCTCCGACCCCGAGTACCTCGAGTTCGCCTACACCCGGGGCTACGCCGCCGTGGTCGACGCGATGTTCCCGACCTCGGAGGCGTTGACCGCCCACCACCTCGGCGCCGGGGGCGTGACGATGCCCCGGTGGCTGGCGTCGACGCGTCCGGGCACCACGAGCGTGGTCTCGGAGATCGACGGCGGCGTGGTGCAGCTCGACCGCGACGAGCTGGGGCTCGAGACCAGCGACGCCCTCCAGGTGAAGGTGGAGGACGCCCGGCTCGGCATGCGCGACGTCGAGCCCGGCAGTCTCGACCTCGTGGTCGGTGACGCCTTCGGCGGCGTGAGCGTGCCGTGGCACCTGACCACCCGCGAGATGGTCCAGGAGGTGCACGAGGCCCTCGCCGCCGACGGCGTCTACGTGCTCAACGTGATCGACCACGGCTCGCTGGACTTCGCCCGCGCCGAGGTGCGAACCGTGCAGGAGCGCTGGCCGCACGTGGCCGTGCTCGGCTGGCCGGCCGCAGGACCCGGCCCGGGCGGCGGCAACATCGTGGTGGCGGCGTCGGAGCGACCGATCGACGTCGACGCGGTGCGCACCGGCCTCCAGGAGCGTCAGGTGGCCTGGGAGGTCACCGAGGGCGACGACCTCGACGCCTGGGTGGGTGACGCGGCGGAGCTGACGGACGACTACGCCCCGGTCGACCAGCTGCTCACGCCCTGACGGTCGCTCGGCGCCTCGTCGCTGCCGCTGGGCCCAGGGCCCCCGTACGGGCAGGGATTCTCCATCGTCGTGGAACGGTCCACGCGAAGGGAGAATCCCTGCCCCGCCCAGCCCGCGCACGGTCGCGACGTCAGGACCCGCCGACCTGGGTGCGGCCGACGTCAGGCCGCGACGTCACCCACCTCGCGGCGCAGGCGGGAGAGCAGGGCCGACAGACGACGGGAGACCTGCATCTGGCTGATGCCGAGCCGGGTCGCGATCTCGCGCTGGGGCAGCTCGTCGACGAAGCGCCACGCGAGCAGGCGTCGCTCGTCGTCGGTCAGCGTGGTGCGCAACGACCGGACCGTGAGCCAGGCGTCGACCCGGGCGTACCCGTCCTCCGTGAGGGCCGCCGCTCCCATGCCGTCGTCCAGCGTGTCGGTTGTGAAGCAGCCACCGGCAGCGAGCGCCTCCCGGACGTCGGCCACGGTCTCACCGAGCTGTGCGGCGATCGCCTCGGGACGCTCGGTCCAGGATCCTCCGACGGCCGTCTCCGCCCCGATGCGGGCCTGCAGCTCCTGGAGTCGACGCGGTGGTCGCACGCTCCAGGCGTGGTCGCGGAAGTACCGCTTGATCTCGCCACGGATGGTGCTGGCCGCGTACGGGGCGAACGCTCCGCGGTCGGCGTCGAAGCGCTCCGCGGCCTTGACGAGCGCGAGACGCGCGACCTGGAGCAGGTCGTCGTCCTCCACCCCGCGGCCGCGGTAGGTGCGAGCCAGATGGGCTGCGAGCGGTAGATGATCTTCGATGAGCGAGCCCGTGCGCATGGACTGAGCCATGTCGACCTCCCGAGTCGGGGCGACGACGGCTGCTGCTCAACCTGGGTCAACCATGACTCCGGTCACGTCTGGCCGCAACCCGGTGGTTCGCCGCGGCCGTCGGGGGTACGTCCCCGACGTGAACCCCTCAGGAGACATCGCTGCCGCCCCGACCGTGCGGACCGTGCCGTTCGGCCCGTTGTCGATCGACGTGGACGACACGGTGCTGCTGCCCCGCCCGTGGACGTACGCCCAGTCCCGGTGGGCCGCCGAGCTGCTGACCTCCCTCCCCGAGGGTGACGTGCTCGAGCTGTGCTCCGGGGCCGGCCAGATCGGTCTTGCGGCGGTCCACGGCACCGGCCGTCGCCTCGTCATGGTGGACGCTTCTCATCGCGCTTGCGAGCTCGCCCGCGTCAACGCCGCACGGGTCACCGAGGAGGTGCAGGTGCTCGAGGGCCAGTTCGACGCGGTGCTCGGCGACGACGATCGGTTCGTGCTCGTGGTCGCGGACCCGCCGTGGGTGCCCACCCAGCGGGTGGGTGAGCACCCCGCGGACCCGCTGTGGGCGATCGACGGCGGGATCGATGGGCTGGAGGTCGCGCGCCGATGCGTACGAGCTGCCGCGAAGCACCTGCGGCCCGAAGGTCGCGTCCTGCTGCAGCTGGGCACCCGCGAGCAGGTGGACCTCCTCGAGCGCCCTCTCGCGTGGGCCGGACTGGAGGTCCTCGAGGTGCGCGAGGAGGGCCAGGGAGGCTCGCGCGGCGTGCTGGCGCTCCTGGCGCCCACGACCCCGTCGAGTTGAAGGACCCGCCGAACCGTGGTTCCGTGGGAGACAGGTTGAGTCAGCAGCCGTTCTCGTTCGACGAGAGGCACGTGCATGACCACCACTCTTTCCAGCCCCGCCACCAGTGCGGTCCCGGATCCCGACGTCGCCACCGGTGAGCGTCTGCGTCAGGCGGCCGAGGCGTCCCCCGACCGACGTCGCGAGCTGCAGAACGACGTCGTGTCCGACTACATCCCCATGGCCGGCCGCCTCGCGCGTCGCTACCGCGGCCGTGGCATCGCCGACGACGACCTCGACCAGGTGGCGCGCCTCGGCCTGGTGAAGGCGATCCGTCGCTTCGACCCCGAGCGCCGGTCCTTCGCCGCCTACGCCGTGCCCACGGTCCTGGGCGAGCTGCGACGGCACTTCCGTGACCGCGGCTGGGCCATCAGGCCGGTGCGCTCGCTCCAGGAGCTGCAGATGTCGGTGACGGCCGCACGGGACGAGCTGCGCAGCACGGGCACGCACGAACCGAGCGCCGAGGACGTCGCCGAGCGCCTCGGGATCGGTGTGGCCGAGGTCCGCGAGGCCGACGCCGCGCACGACGCCTTCGCACCCCGCTCGCTCGACGTCCCCTCGCCGACGGACGGCTCGCCCGCGCACGAGCGCATCGGGGGGCTCGATCCCGGGCACGAGGCCGTGGAGCGCCTCGCGACCGCCATGCCCGCCCTGCGCTCGCTCGACGAGCAGGACCGTCGGCTGCTCCACATGCGCTTCGTCGAGGACCGCACGCAGCGCGACATCGGCGCCGAGCTCGGGGTCTCGCAGATGCAGGTCTCGCGCCGGTTGACCGCGGTGCTCCAGCGGGTGCGCGAGCGCATCGGACCGCTCGACGGCTGACACGGCGTGGGCGCCCGGGTCCTGGCGACTCGTTGAAGGTGTGAGGCACGCCGATCGCGGGTAGTCCTGGGGCATGAGCACCTTCGGAAGCAGCCCTCAGTCCGGTCCCGGGACCAACGACCACGCACCGGTCGACCCCGCGACGTCGCCCGACACCGAGCCCGACGCCGACCTTCCCCCGACGGAGCCGTCGCTCGACGCCTCCGAGCTGGAGGACGACGAGGAGGGCGACGACGGGTCGTCGTGACCTCGGACCAGGCGGTCGGGTAGGGCGTCCCCCCACCCGGCCACCGGTCAGCGCACGAGAGCCCGCGCCGCCGCCTGGGTGTGGGCCTGGGCGAGCCGCACCTGCTGGGCCTCCGCCTGGGCGATGAGCTCCTCGAGCTCCGTCCGGTCCAGGGCAGGGTGCACGTCGACGACCGACAGGAGTGCCTGCCAGCCGGCATGCTTGCCCGCCACGGCGGTGCGCATGGCCTCGAGCTCCACGAGGTCGGTCATGTCGGTCCGCTCGGTGAGCGAGCCGTTGGGCTTGAGCCGCCCGACCCGCTCCCCGGCGCGCGCTGCGAGGGTGAGCGCCTTGGACTCGCCGACCCCGAGGTCGTCGGCCATGCGGCGCAGCCGGCGCCGCTCGTCGAGCAGCTCACGGTGGATGTCTCGCACCATCGCACCGATGTCCGGGTCGAGCTGCGCGTCGGCGCTGCGCCCGAACAGGTCGATGCCGGCGGCGGAGCCGGCGAGGTGCGTGTGCACGTGGTGCGCGATCGGCGAGCCGCCCGGCACGATCGCGGAGATGGGGGAGGGCATGGGTGCTCCTTCGCGGCGGGCGTGGGCCCGCTCGTGGTCGAGGTCTCTGCCCAGCATGTACCCGCTCCCGGTCGGGCCATGCCACGCATGGCGTCACGCCCAGCGGGTACGCGGCGAGGGAACACCACCGACGCGAGGAGGACGACCGTGAGAGCAGTGACGTGGCAGGGCCGACGCGACATCCAGGTGCACGACGTGCCGGACCCCCGCATCGAGGATCCGGGCGACGTGGTGCTCAAGGTGACGAGGACCGGGCTGTGCGGTTCCGACCTGCACCTGTACGAGGTGATGGGTCCCTTCATGAGCACCGGTGACGTCCTGGGTCACGAGACCATGGGCGAGGTGGTGGAGGTCGGCGCCGGCATCACGAACCTCGCCGTCGGCGACCGCGTGGTGGTGCCGTTCCAGATCGCCTGCGGCGACTGCTTCATGTGTCGCAAGGGGCTGCAGACGCAGTGCGAGACCACGCAGGTGCGCGAGCACGGCACCGGCGCGGCCCTCTTCGGGTACAGCGAGCTGTACGGCAGCGTCCCGGGTGGGCAGGCCGAGTACCTGCGCGTGCCGCACGCGGACTACGGCGCCATCAAGGTGGGTCCCGACCTGCCCGACGAGCGCTACGTCTACCTGTCCGACGTGATGCCCACGGCGTGGCAGGCCGTCCGGTACGCCGACGTGCACGAGGGCGACACGCTCGCCGTCGTCGGCCTCGGCCCGATCGGCGACATGGCCGCCCGTCTCGCGCTGCACCAGGGCATCCGGGTCATCGGCATCGACCTGGTCCCCGAGCGGCTCGAGCGTGCGCGGCAGCGCGGGGTCGAGACGCTGCACGTGGAGGATGACGACGTGGTGGAGAAGGTCTTCTCGCTCACCTCGGGTCGCGGCGCGGACGGCGTGATCGACGCCGTCGGCATGGAGGCGCACGGCTCGCCGGCGCCCTCGGTGCTGCAGAAGGCGGTCGGCCTCCTTCCGGACGGCCTCGCGAAGCAGGCCATGACCTCGGCCAGCGTCGACCGGCTGGCCGCGCTGCACCTGTCCACCCAGCTGGTGCGCCGCGGCGGCACGGTCTCGCTGTCGGGCGTCTACACGGGCACGCACGACCCGATGCCCATGCAGCAGCTCTTCGACCGCCAGGTGACGCTGCGGATGGGGCAGGCCAACGTGAAGCGGTGGGTCGACGACCTGATGCCGCTCGCGGAGCGTGCTGACGACCCGCTGGGCCTCGAGTCCTTCGCCACCCACCGGTTGTCGCTGGAGGACGCGCCGCGCGCGTACGACATCTTCCAGCGCAAGGACGACGGCGCCGTCAAGGTCGTCTTCGACCCCAGCCTCTGAGGGACGCTCGCGGCCGGCTCCCCCTCACGGGTGGGAGCCGGCCGCGGCACGTCGGGCGATCAGCTTGTGCGTCCCGTCGCACCAGGGGCCGCGCGCCGTCGCGTCGCAGCGGCACAGGGCGACGACTGGCCGTTGGGCCTGCACCGCCGTCCCGTCGGCGGCCACGACGAAGCCGAGGCCGCGCACCAGGCGAGGGCCGGCCTGCGCCCCGCGGATCATCGCCTCCCTGCGGTCGCTCATGCCGGCACCGGCGCCCCGAGGAGGTCGACGGCGCAGCGTTCCTCGACGAGGACGCACACGAAGGCGCCGAACCCGACCTCGTCCTCGAGCTGCGGGTCCCCACCGGTCTCCAGCTCGCAGAGCGTGCGGGCCAGGTGCTCGTGCACCGCGTCGGCCTCCACGTGCTCGTCGTAGTAGAGCGCGACCGTCTCGTCGAAGCCGAGACGGCGCAGGCCGTGCACCATGTCGGCGCTCGGGAGCGAGCTGGTGGCCTCGAAGGCCGCCAGGTGGCCCAGGGCCGCGTGCCGCAGGCGCCGGTGCAGGCACAGCAGAGACATCGCGTTGCTGAGCGTCAACGTCTCCTCGGACGCGTCGTCGACGTAGGCGCCGTAGGTCGGGTCGAGCCCCGCCGCCTCCATCGCCCGCTCGAACAGGTGCGCGTGCAGGCGGTCCGCGTGCCCGTCGCCGAGCTCGTCGTACTGCAGCTCGGCCAGCCCGGCCTTCGCGGCGTTCCCGAGCCGCGGCAGCAGAAAGCACTGCGGGTCGGCCTCCTTGAGGTGGTAGATGCTGCGCTGGACGAGGATGCGCCGGACGTCGTCGGCGTCGGCGCTCTCCCGGACGAAGCGGGCGACGCCGGGGACGTCGCCGTCGGCCTCGACGAGGCCGGCGAGGTCGCGGGGGCCGGTGGAGGCCGCGAACGCCTCGCGCAGCCAGGCCTCGAGGTCACGGCCCAGACGGTTGCGGAGCCTCAGCACCTCGGGCGACCACTCGAGGTCGGGGTCGACGCCGTCGAAGCCTCGGTACGCGAGCTCGTACAACGTCCAGAGCGCGAGAGCGTGGTCGCGCGTGGTCGGTGCCGGTGCGTCCGGGAGGTCGGGGAGCGGGCGCAGCGTCGTCAGGTGGTCGTGCACGGCCTGGCTCACCGGGCCGCACGGCGTGGGGATCCTCATGACCTCGACGTACCCCGGGTAGGTGCCCCCACACGTGAGGTTTGACTCCTCGCGCACCGGGTACGTGAGAGGTGGGTGACGCGGCCCCGGCCCGCCTCACGCAGTGCGGGGCCGGGCCGCGCCGCCCCTGCTCCGCACAGCCGGCATGGACCAACCACGCCTCTCGCGTGGGCGCGGTCCTCTAGAGTCTCCTCGGACCCCGAGGAGGCACGATGAGCGACTGGCAGCCCGACATGCTGGGCGAGGGCTACGAGCAGCGCACGTTCGAGCTGGGGGACGACCCCGACGGCCAGGGCGAGGTGTTCGCCACGCTCGTGCGCCGCACCTGGACCGGATCCGTGGCCGCGCAGCGTGCCGTCCTCTACGTCCACGGCTTCAGCGACTACTTCTTCCAGAAGGAGCTCGCGGAGTTCTTCGTCGACCGCGGCTTCGCGTTCTACGCGCTCGACCTGCGCAAGTGCGGCCGCTCGCGTCGGGAGGGCCAGACGGCTCACCACGTCACGGACCTCGCCCTCTACGACGCCGAGCTGGACCGCGCCCTGGCCGTGGTGCGCGAGGAGGTGCCCGGGGGTCCGGTGCTGCTGTCGGGCCACTCCACGGGAGGGCTCGTGCTGCCGCTGTGGCTCCACCGCCTCAACCAGCGCCCCGGTGGCTCGCGCGGCGCGGGTGTCAGCGGGCTGGTGCTCAACAGCCCGTGGTTCGACCTGCAGGGCAAGCCGTGGATGCGGACGGTGGGCACGCTCGCCATCCGTGGCGTCGGACGGATCAAGCCGTTCGACGTGATGAAGCTGCCGCCGACGGACGCGTACGGCAGCAGCCTGCACGTGAGCGGGCACGGCGAGTGGGACTACGACACCGTGCTCAAGCCGCTCGACGGCTTCCGGGTCACGTACGGGTGGCTGGGCGCGGTCCGTGCCGGGCACGCGCGCCTGCACCGCGGCCTCGACGTCGGTGTGCCGTCGCTGGTGCTGCGCTCGGACAAGACCCGGTTCGCCCGCTCGTGGAGCGAGCAGGTCGACACCGCCGACGCCGTGCTCGACGTCAAGCAGATCGCGCGGTGGGCCGGCTGCCTCGGCGACGCCGTGACGTCGTTGCCGATCCCCGACGCCCGCCACGACGTGTTCCTCTCGCTGAAGGAGCCGCGAGAGGCCGCCTACGACGCCGTCGACGCCTGGCTGCGGGCCAACGCACTCGTGCCGTCGGCGGACGACTCCTCGGTGGGGTAGACCTGTCCCCGTGAGTGCCATGCCGATGTTCCCGCTCGGCACCGTGCTGCTGCCGGGCGGACTGCTGCCGCTGCGGCTGTTCGAGCCGCGCTACCTGGCGATGCTGCAGGACGTGCTGCAGGCCGAGGAGCCCGAGATCGGCTTCGTCCTCATCGAGCGCGGACACGAGGCCGGCGGCGGGGACGCGCGGTTCTCGACGGCCACGGTCGGGCGCATCGTCCAGGCCGAGCCGAGGGAGTCCGACGTCGCCATGGTGGTGCAGGGCGGTCGCCGCGTCGAGGTGGAGGGCTGGCTGCCCGAGGACCCGTACCCGCGAGCCCGGGTGCGTGACCTTCCCGACCTGGTGCCCGACGTCGACCGTGCCGAGGTGGCCGCGGTGCACGACCGTGCGGTCGCGGCGTCGCTTCGTCTGGGCATCATGGCGCCGGAACCGCCTCCGCACGGTCTGCTCGCCGCCTGCTGGCACCTCGCGGACGCCTGCCCACTCGGTCCCTTCGACCGGCTCGCCCTGCTGCGCTCCACCCGAGCCCGCCAGCTCCTCGCCGCCGTCGACGACGCCTACGACCAGGCGGTCCAGATGCACGAGGCGTTCGGCCCGGGCAGCTAGGGCGTGCCGCTCCACGTCGTTCGGACGACACAGGGAGACGGGCCGCGCACCGGGTCCGCCGGGGCCGTTCACGACGGCCTCGGCGATGTGGGCGCCATGTCCTAGGCTCAGGCGCGTGGATGCCCCTCTCGCCCTCTACCGCCGGTACCGTCCCGAGACGTTCGCCGAGGTGATCGGTCAGGAGCACGTCACCGACCCGCTGCGGCACGCGCTCGCGGCCAACCGGGTCAACCACGCCTACCTGTTCTCGGGGCCCCGTGGCTGCGGCAAGACCACCAGCGCCCGCATCCTCGCCCGCGCACTCAACTGCGAGCAGGCACCGGTCTCGGACCCCTGCGGCGAGTGCCAGAGCTGCCGCGACCTCGCGCGGGGCGGGCCGGGCAGCGTCGACGTCATCGAGATCGACGCCGCCAGCCACGGTGGTGTCGACGACGCCCGCGACCTGCGCGAGCGGGCGTTCTTCGCGCCGATCAGCAGCCGCTACAAGGTCTACATCATCGACGAGGCGCACATGGTGAGCCCGCAGGGCTTCAACGCGCTGCTCAAGCTGGTCGAGGAGCCGCCGCCGCACCTCAAGTTCATCTTCGCCACCACCGAGCCCGACAAGGTCATCGGCACCATCCGGTCGCGCACGCACCACTACCCCTTCCGGCTCGTGCCGCCCAAGGCGCTGGGCGACTACCTGAACCAGCTGAGCGAGACCGAGGGCGTGCGGCTCGAGCCGGCGGCCCTGCCGCTCGTGGTGCGCGCCGGCGCCGGCTCGGTGCGCGACACCCTGAGCGTGCTCGACCAGCTGCTGGGCGGCGCCGGGCCCGAGGGCGTCACCTACGACCTCGCCGTCCAGCTGCTCGGCTACACCCCCGACTCGCTGCTCGACGAGGCCGTCGCAGCGTTCGGCGCGGGTGACGGAAGCACCGTGTTCGGCGTCGTCGACAAGATCATCGAGTCCGGTCAGGACCCGCGGCGCTTCGCCGAGGACCTGCTGCAGCGCCTGCGCGACCTCGTGGTGCTGCGCGCCGTGCCCGACGCGCTGGCCACCGGCCTGCTCGACGTCCCCGGCGACCGCGCCGAGCGGCTGCAGAGCCAGGCCACGTCGTTCGGCCCGGCCGACCTGACGCGCATGGCCGACCTCGTCAACGCCGCGCTCACCGAGTTCCGCGGCGCGACCGCACCGCGGCTGCTGCTCGAGCTGATGTGTGCCCGCATCCTCGTGCCGGCCTCCGACGCCTCGGGGGTCGTGGCCCGCGTCGACCGGCTCGAGAAGCGGCTCTCCATGGGTGGGGTGCCCGCCGCGTCGGCCGCCATGGGGGCCGAC